>JAUYQH010000136.1 GCA_030697365.1 Novosphingobium sp.
ATTTCGCGGGTGGCGTTCCCGGTTTCTGCGGGCGTCCTGATGGACCGTTTCGGCCGGGGGTCGCCCTATTGGATCTCGGGGCTGATGGTGCTCGCGGCACTGGCGCTGACGACGTCCATGGAAGAGTACCTGCGGCCGAGGGCGGCTGCTGCATAAGTGTTAGCCGCATCTGGCGCATCGTTGCTTCGTGGTCTAGAATGACTGGTCTTGGGCCGCTGCCGGGCGGCGTGCATTCGGACTGTCCGCGGCGGTGATCTGCGGGGGCGGAGGGATGCCCCTTCGCAAGTGAATGACAAGTTAGGCCGCTCGGCAATCCCCTCTAATCCGCGGGCGTGCTATATTTGGTAAGGGCAGGTAGGGTTTTGGAGGCCCCACTTTTCCGTCCCATCGAGAGTCCACCGTCGACTGGCTTGGAGGCAGTGACGGGCCCACGACCTCGGTGGGACGTAGCCCTTTAGGCACTAGCTCAGCGGTGCCGTCGCACTCAGCATCTGTTCCACAGCCTTGGTTCCTTCCCTCGTCAGCTTGTATCTCTTCCTCGCCTGTCGCGTCGAACCGTCCTTTCGAACCTGAATCACGAATCGCGGAGTACGGCCGATAAGAGCATCGAGATCCCGCGTCACGTTGCTTGACTGATGGCCTAGATGCTTGAGGGCCGTGTTCACTGTCTGGCTATCCCAGTCCTCTGCACCCTCGTGAACCTGGAACCAGTAGGCCGCCACCAGAGCCCTATCAACGCTGGTCTGCGGATTCGCATCGTCGAACAGCTCAGGGAAGTCTAGGAAGGTCCGGCCATGCACCGGAATCGCCATTGACGACGACACCGGCGACCCGGACCCAGGTCCAGAGGGCGCCGTACTGCGCGGTTGGAACCTCTCGATCGCCCACCTGAGGACGCGACGAGCGGCGTCTTGATCCAGTGGTCCAAGAGCCTTCGCGATTGCCCCCATTGCTTCGATTTCGCTGTCCACCGTTCCCCCTACGTAGTGTTGACTACGCCGTAGTCTACGGCCCGTAGCTCGCGGTGTCAAGTTGGCGAGCGATCTTCGGGGTTTTGCCGGTATCCAGGCGTGCTACGCTGGCCATGCAGGTTGCCGGCGTACCGCTTCGAATGGCTCGCAAGACGACAGGTTCAGCGACGATGCACTCGCCGCCTGGTGGTCGCCGATGACTGGGGGGGCCGAGCGGTCTAGTATCAACTTTGAAGTGCAACACTGCGCTTCATCGAGCATAGCATTCCTGCGGGGTGCGATAGCGTAGCCGCTTCCGGGGCCGACGGTTGAGCTTGGCGGCGATGCGGTTGCAGTCGTGCTGCGTGAGGTGCGCCATGCTCTGGCGCTTGGGCAGGTACTGCCGAATCAGCCCGTAGGTGTTCTCGTTGGTGCCGCGTTCCCACGCGTGGTGAGGCGTCGCGAAGTAGAAGCGCGCCGGCGCCCTGTTTCCCAACACCGCCGTGAACCGCTCCCGGCTGGTGACGATCCGACGCTCGATGATCTCGCCGTCATCCCTAAGGATGCACCGCTGGCTCTCGCGTTTGTGCAGATCTAGCCCTATCGTATCCACGGCGGCTGGCCTCCCGTCCTTCTGCGGCTGTACGACCGCGTGCTAAGGTTGTGGGGCGATTCTGCCACCAGGTTCAGTGGATGGCCAGCCACTTCATCCTAACTGAGCCCTGTCCGTTGGCCCTCAGCCGCCCAGTGCCGTCATAGCTGCAACAAGAGAGGCAGCCAAGCGCAATTTCATGGCCCTGAAAAAGTCCGAACTCTACTCCTCCCTGTGGTCCAGCTGCGACGAGCTGCGTGGCGGCATGGATGCCAGCCAGTACAAGGACTACGTCCTCGTGCTGCTCTTCGTGAAGTACGTCAGCGACAAGTACGCAGGCGTGCCCTTCGCACCGATCACGATCCCGGAAGGCGCCAGCTTCAAGGACATGGTCGCCCTGAAGGGCAAGAGCGACATCGGCGATCAGATCAACAAGAAGATCCTCGGGCCGCTGGCCAACGCCAACAAGCTGTCGGACATGCCGGACTTCGCAGATCCCACGAAGCTCGGCAGCGGTAAGGAGATGGTGGACCGGCTCACCAACCTCATCGCCATCTTCGAGAACCCCTCGCTCGACTTCTCGAAGAACCGCGCCGACGGCGACGATATCCTCGGCGACGCCTACGAATACCTGATGCGGCACTTCGCCACCGAGAGCGGCAAGAGCAAGGGCCAATTCTACACCCCGGCCGAGGTCAGCCGCATCATCGCGCAGTTCCTCGGCATCCGGAGCGCCAAGACCAGCAACGACACCACCGTCTACGACCCCACCTGCGGCTCCGGCTCGCTGCTGCTGAAGGTCGGCGACGAGGCGAGCCACGGCAAAGACATCAAAGTCACGCTCTACGGGCAGGAAAAGGACTCCGCCACCTCCGGCCTCGCCCGGATGAACATGATCCTGCACAACAACCCCACGGCGCTCATCAAGCAGGGCAACACGCTGGCCAGTCCGCTCTTCACCGACGCCTCCGGCCAGCTCAAGACCTTCGACTATGTCGTCGCCAATCCGCCTTTCAGCGACAAGCGCTTGAGCACCGGCTTCGACCCGGCCAACGACCCCTTCGAGCGCTTCAAGCACTACGGCGTGCCGCCCGCCAAGCAGGGCGACTATGCCTACCTGCTGCACATCCTCCGCTCGCTCAAGTCCGGCGGCAAAGGCGCGTGCATTCTCCCGCACGGTGTCCTCTTCCGCGGCAATGCCGAGGCCGTCATCCGCAAGAACCTCGTGCAGCGCGGCTACCCGCTGCGAAGACACCAACGCCCGGCGATTTCGCCCTCCGGCTCCTCACCTGCCGGCCGATGCGGCGCCGGGCTCCCGCCCCATCACCCAGATCCCGGCGAGCAGGAACCACAGCCCGGTCGCGATCGCGATCGGGGTCCAAAGCGGGTTGATGAACGGGCCGGGAATGAAGCTGCCCGAGAGCCAAGCCGCGCGGCCGCCGTTGAGGAAGACGAGCGTGCCGACGATGAACAGCAGGCCGCTCGAGAGATCGTAGAGACGGTCGAGGCGCGGATTCTGCGCCGCATTGGTGACCGGGCTGCCTTTGCGGTTGGGCGAACAACCGCTAGCTTGTCTGACAACATGCAGCTTGCCATTGAGCTTGAGCGCGAGGCAGACGGGCGCTGGATCGCCGAAGTACCGGCACTTTCCGGCGTGCTCACGTACGGGACCACGCGGGATGAGGCCGTCGCGAAGGTGCAGGCCCTGGCCCTTCGCGTCTTGGCCGAGCGGCTCGAGCAAGGAGAAGAAGCACCCGCTTTGCTCAGCGTGACGTTCCAGGCCGCGTGAATAGTATCAACTTTGAAGTGCAACACTGAGCCCGCGGCGGTTCACGAGTTCATCAGCCGTGAGTCGCCCCACTATGCGGAACTCGTCGTCCGCGAGAGGACTCGAAGGAGATCGAGAACGGGCAGGTCGTGAGCACCGAGGGCTCGGGGGAATGGGTGTCGATGGGGCGCTTCCCGGGATCCTCCTGCGGAGCGATCCCGCCGCCAAGCAGTTCCTCGAGGGCAGGCCTACCCGCCGGTCACCCCGTTTCCCACCACGCCACTTCACCGCGGTGGCCGCAGGAGGAGCACGCGGCGGCGGATTGCGTGTCGAAGACGATCACCCGGCTGCCACAGGCGGGGCAGACCGCGTAGGTCCGACCGAAGTCGTCGGGCGTGCCGGCCGCCGGGTTCGGGTCGTCCAAGGCGCGGCTGACCACGGTGAAACGCGTGGGCCTGCTGGCGCGGAACTCGAGGAGCTGTCTCGGCACGGCGACGCGGCGCTCGTTGATCTGGAGAACCACGCGGTTCTCGCCGTTCTCGGCCACGACCGGATACCACGCACCGGCGCGGGGCATGGGCCGGGTGAACGGCTTGGCGGTGGCCCAGGGGCGGGCCCAGGCGATGGGATCGGGCATGGCTCGGTACGACCTTTCTGCCGAAGACCTCAAGATCGCATTGGGCTCCGGATCGGTCTGTGACGGAGGTTACCAGTTGGGGGGCCGGCCCCGCGGGCCGCTCCGCATTGCTGCTTGCATCGCGTCCGGCTCATCGCGCGCCTCGGCCGCGAGGCGTCGCGCTGGTAGCGCGTGGTTGACGGTGCGCGCCGCTCGGGGATACGATCCGCACCATGACCCGGTCCATCGCATTCCTGCGCGCCATCAACGTCGGCGGTCACACCGTCAAGATGTACCGCTTGCGCCAGCTCTTCGAGTCACTGGGATTCTCGAGCGTCGAAACGTTCATCGCGAGCGGTAACGTCGTGTTCGAGGCGCCATCGCAGGATGCCGCGGCGCTCGAAAGCCGGATCGAGAAGCGGCTGCTGGAAGCACTGGGTTATGAAGTTGCCACGTTCATCAGGACCGACGCCGAATTGGCCGCCATCGCGAGCTACAAGCCATTCCGGCGATCACAGCTCGATGGCGCCGTCGCGCTGAACATCGGGTTCCTGAAGGACAAGCTCGACAACCGGTCGAAGCGGAAGCTGATGGCGCTGAGAACGGACATCGACGACTTCGATGTCCATGACCGCGAGCTCCACTGGCTCTGTCGCAAGAGGCAGAGCGACTCCACCCTCTCCAACGTGGTGTTCGAGAAGGCGCTGGGTCAGCGGGCGACGTTTCGCGGGGTGAACACGGTGAGGAGGATGGCGGCACAATACGTGCGTGGTGGATGGCAGCCGGCATGAACCGCGGGCTCTGACCGTCGGCGTTCATGTTGCGCGAAGCCGCTCAACATGGTGACCCGGTGAGCATCCTACGGCAGACCTGACACGATCCGCGCTGCTGCAGTTCCTCCGCAGCCACCGGCTCGCCGTGCAAGCTTCGGCGGCGCCCGCTGGCGATGTCCAAGCCGCCGCCGTCGGTATCGCCGTCGCCGACACGTTCGAGATCGTTTTCGACACCCTCGCGAGCACCCGGAAAGCGGCGAACCTCGCGCGTGAGCAGCGCATCGCCCTCGTCATCGGTGGGACGCTGGACGGGGAGGAACAGACCGTGCAGTACGAAGGGCTCGCCGACCGCCTAACGGGCGCGGAGCTCCCGTCCTTCCAGCAGCTCTACTTCCAAGCCTTCCCCGACGGTCCGGACCGCCTGAGCTGGCCGGGCATCACTTACATTCGGGTCAAGCCACGCTGGCTGCGGTACAGCGATTGTCGGAGCGACCCACCGCTGATCGTGGAGCTCGATGCCCAGCAACTCGCCGACTTGAGGTAAGGCCGGAGCGCGAGCGTCGCACGGGGGGGCCGCGG
>JAUYQH010000150.1 GCA_030697365.1 Novosphingobium sp.
GGCCTACGACGACCGGCGGATCGCGGCGGCGAAGGGCACGATCTTCGCGTCGGGCTGCACCAGCTGGTACCTCGATCGCGAGGGCGTTCCGATGACCTGGCCGTGGAGCTATCAGGCGTTCGCCGAAGCCATGGCCAACCCGGTGCTCGCCGACATGGAGCGCCGCGGCGCGCCCGCGCTCAGCGCCGCAGCATGAGCGCGGCGGCGGCGATGCGGTGGAGCAGCGCGCGGAACCGGGCGAGCTCTTGAGGATCGCCCGGATCGTAGCGCCGACTTTCGCCGATCTGGCCGCCGTTGCAGACGTAGAACAACACCGAGCCGGCGACCCCGTTGAGGAAGTGCATCGGCGCGATCGGAGCGAACGCACCCGCTTCGGTGCCAGCGGCGATCACGTGCTCGATGTCCTCGAGCGCGGAGTTGGAGAACTGGGTCGGGTCGCCGTGACGCGGGGTGACGTCGGCGACGAGGCGCTGGATGATCCGCGCCGCGGTGGGCCGCGCGACCATGAAGTCGAGCCAGGCGTCGAGCAGCGCGATCACCCGTTCGAACGGATCGGCGCAGACCGAGGTACGCGTTTCCGAAAACGCGTGCATCGAAGCGAAAATGTCGGCCTCGACCGCGTCGTAGAGCTCCTGCTTGGCGGCGAAGTAATAGACGATCGACGGGCGGCGGATGCCGACCGCGTTTGCCACGTCCTCGAGCCGCGCGGCGGCATAGCCGACTTCGGCGAAGACGGCCTCCGCAGCCTCGAGGATCGCCTGGCGCGTCACCTCGCCCTTGGCATGCTTGATCGGCTTCATCGCCCACTCCCTTACCGCTTGCGCGAGGCCCCGCGCAATCTCCGCTTGCTATTCTACCTTCATGTAGGTAGATCGTCTACCATCATGAAGGCGGACTCGCTGAGCCGGCTGCATTTTCGGGAGGGAAGAGCATGTTGGTTGGCAAGATCTTGACGAGCGGAGTTCTCGCAGGCTCGGCTTCGATGCTGGCGCTGGCCGCGCCCGCCGCGGCGCAGGACGCCGCCGACCAGCCCAGCGACGGCATCGAGGAAATCATCGTCACCGCCCAGAAGCGCGCCGAATCGCTCCAGGACACGCCGATCTCGATCGCCGCGTTCAACGCCGAGGATCTCGAGGCCAAGGGCATCACCGGGCTGACCGACTTGCGCGCGCAAGTCCCCAACCTCCAGCTGACCCCGTTCCCCAACAACGCCGCGACCACCCAGATCTTCCTGCGCGGGGTCGGCCTGAGCGACGACCAGATCACCCAGGACGGCGGGGTCGCGGTCTATCAGGACGGGGTCTATGTCGCGCGCAGCCAGGGCCAGGCGCTCGAAGTCGCCGAACTGGAGCGCGTCGAGGTGTTGCGCGGGCCGCAAGGCACGCTCTACGGCCGTAATGCCACCGGCGGCGCGATCAACTTCATCACCCGCAAGCCCGACCTCGGCGAATTCGGCTTCAAGGGCCAGGTCAGCATCGGCAACTACGACATCCGCAAGCTCAAGGCGGCGGTCAACGTGCCGGTCGGCGAGCGCCTCGCGGCGCGGTTCTCGTACCTCAATTCAAAGCAGGACGGCTTCGTCCGCAACCTCGGCACCGGGGTCAAGCGGTTCGGCGACAAGGACCGCCAGGCATTTCGCGGCGACGTGCTGTGGCAGCCGCTCGACGCGCTGAGCCTGCGCTACGCCTACGATCGTTCGGAAATTCAGGACACCCCGGTGTTCGTCGCCTTCTCGCCGCTCCACCCGCTCAGGGCCGATCGTCCGACCGCGGGCAGCCCTCTGGTCCGCGACCTGCTGCGCAACGACATCGTCACCCAGGGTCATTCGCTGACCGCCGAATGGGAGGCCGCCGACAGCCTCACCATTCGTTCGATCACCGCTTACCGCAAGCTCGACAACTTCCAGAACCAGAACTACCTGACCGGCGTGCTCGGCCCGACGCCGCTGCAGAATAACATGAGCCGGCTGCTCCAGAACCAGTGGAGCCAGGAGCTCCAGCTGGTCGGCGACCTGCTCGACGACCAGGTCGAGTACGTGCTCGGCGCCTATTATTTCGACGAGGACGGCAGCAACTTCTCGAACAGCTTCAGCCCGCCGACCGCGACCCGCAGCTTCACCACCGCGACGATCGCCAACCGCTCGTACGCGGTGTTTGGCCAGGCGACCTTCCGCCCCGAATGGTTCGAGCGCAAGCTCGCGCTGACGCTCGGCGCGCGGCACAGCTGGGACAAGCGCGAGGCGACGCTGGTGCGCTCGACTCAGGTCGGCGCCGGGCCGGTCACGCCGGTCCCCGGGGTTGGCGACGGAAGCCGCAGTTTCCGCAACTTCAGCCCCAGCGTCACCCTCGGCTTCGACGTCAGCGACGACATCCACACATACGTCAAGGCGGTGCGCGGCTACAAATCGGGCGGCTTCAACATCCGCGCCAGCTCGATCGCCAGGTTCAACGACGGCTTCGAGCCGGAAACGCTGTGGTCCTATGAAGCGGGGCTGAAAAGCCAATTCCTCGACGACCGCGTGCGCTTCAACGTCGCCGGGTTCCATTCGAAGTATCGCGACATCCAGATCAACGTCCAGTCGGACCCGACCAACGCCCGGATCACCGACGTGCTCAACGCCGGCTCGGCGACGGTCAACGGGGTCGAGGCCGACCTGACCCTCGCTCCGTCGCGCAACCTTCGCGTCGGTCTCAACTACGGCTTCCTCGATCCCAGCTACGACGAGATCCTCGACGCGCGCGGGGTCGATATTTCGCCGAACTTCCGCTTCACCCAGTCGCCGCGCCATACCCTGGCGGCCGACATCACATACGACCTGCCGCGGCTGCCGATCGGCCGGCTCACCGCCAACATCGGCTACACGATGCAGAGCGAAAAATTCTCGAGCTCGACGATCGCCCAGGGCAAGTTCATCATCGGCGATTACGGCCTGCTCAACGCGCGGCTGACGCTGGCCGAGATTCCCGGCCTGAACGGAGTCAAGCTGGCGGCCTGGGCGCGCAACATCGCCGACAAGGAATACTATGTATTCCAGTTCAACATCGGCCGCCCCGGCGCGATCTTCGGCGAGCCGCGCACGTATGGCCTCGACCTGATCGCCGAGTTCTGAGCGTGCGCGTCCGCCTCGCGCTGATTGCCGCCGCCGCGCTGGCTTCGGCCGGCTGCGCTCACGCTCCGGAGCCCGCCTACGTCGCCGGCGCGGCGGACGTGGCGCGCACCAACCGGGCGTTCCCGGGCGACGACGACTTCGCGTTCGTCGTGCTCGGCGACCGCACCGGCCGCCACCGCCCCGGCGTGTTCGAGGCGGCGATCGACCGGGTCGAGGCGCTCCATCCCGACTTCGTCATCAATATCGGCGACCTGATCGAGGGCAACACCGAGGACCGGGCCCTGCTCAGCCGCGAATGGGACGAGATCGAGGCCTTCATCGGGCGCCTTGGAATTCCGTTCTTCCACGTGCCTGGCAATCATGACCTTACCAACCCGGTTCAGCTGACCGAATGGCGCGAGCGGTTCGGCGCGCCGTATTACAGCTTCACTTACAAGGACGTGCTGTTCCTCGTGCTCGACACCGAGGACCCGCCGCAAGCCAAGATCGCGCGCACCCCGCTGGTGCGCGAGTACGGCGCCGAGGCAATGGGCAAGGTGATGGCCGCGCTCCAGGATCCCGATCGGCTCGCCGCCCTCGTCGCCGCCGAGCCGCGCCTGGCCGAGCTGGCGCGCAAGATCGTCGCTTCGGAGAACGTCGCGTTCAGCGCCGAGCAGCTGGCGATGGTCCACCGCGCGCTGGCCGACAACCCGTCGCCGCGCTGGACATTCGTGCTGTTCCACCGCCCGGCGTGGAAGGTCGACAGCCCCGCGTTCCGCGAGATTGAGGCGATGCTCGCCGGCCGGCCCTACACCGTGTTCGCCGGGCATTATCACAAGTATGCCTATGAAGGCCGCGCCGGCCGCGACTACATCCAGCTCGGCACTACCGGCGGGATGCCCGGCGGCGCGGTCGACGATCCCAACGTCGTCGACCACGTGATGTGGGTGGCGATGACCGGCGACGCCCCGCGGATCAGCAATATCCGGCTCGACGGCTTGTTCGGCCGACGCGGGCCCGGCAAGGATTGACCCCAATGATCAAGCCCAGCCCTTCCACCGCGGTGATCGTCACCGGCGGCGCCTCGGGGATCGGCCGAGCTTGCGCGCGCGCGCTCGCCGAGGCCGGCCGCGCGGTCGCGCTGTGGGACATCGACGCCGCCAAGGCGGCGCGCGAGGCGGCGGCCATCGGTGCGGAGTTCGGCGTCAAGACGGTCGCGGTCGGCATCGATCTGACCGACCTCGCCGCCTATCCCCAGGCGATCGCGCGCAGCCGCGAGGCGATGGGTCCGGTCGGCGGGCTGGTCCACGCCGCCGGGATCGTCGACACCGGCTCGCTCGAGGGGATCACGCCCGAAACCTGGGCGGCGGGGATCGACACCCACTTGCGCCCGCTGGCGCTGCTGACCCAGGCATTGCTGCCCGATCTCGCGGCCAACCCTGGCTCGGCCATCGTCGCTATCGCCTCGATCAACGCCACGCTCGGCAACGCGGTCAACCCGATCTACAGCGCCGCCAAGGGCGGGATGCTGTCGCTGGTCCGCAGCCTCGCCGACCGTCTGGCGCGCGACGGCGTGCGGATCAACGCGGTCTCGCCCGGGCAGATCCGCACCCCGATGATGCAGCCCGCGCTCGACGCGCTCCCCGACGGCACGTTCGAGAAGCGCATCCTGCTCGGCCGGCTGGGCGAGCCCGACGAGGTGGGCCGCGTCGTGCGCTTCCTGCTGTCGGACGAAGCCAGCTACATCACCGCCGCGGATCTGGTCGTCGACGGCGGCAACATCTCGTCGCAACGCTGAGGAACTCCTGCATGATCCCCCCCCGGACACGAATCGCCATTGCCTGCGCCGCGCTGCTCCTCTGCGGCGCGGCCGCGCCCGCGCAGAATACGGGGCAGATCGAACCGCCGCTGCGGATTCTCGTCACCAACGACGATGGCGTCTCGGCCGAGGGCATCGCCGCGCTGGCCGAGGCGCTGCGGCCGATCGCCGACGTGGTGGTCGCCGCCCCGGCCGAGGACAACTCGGGCCGCAGCCAGTCGCTGACGATCTTCTCGCGCCCGCTGGCGGTCGACACTTTGGCTCCGGTCAACGGTGTGCCGCGCTACGCGGTCCATGGGACGCCCGCCGATTCGGTGGTGTTCGGGCTGCTCGAGCTGGGCAAGCACCGCCCGTTCGACATGGTCGTCTCAGGCGTCAACCACGGCGAGAACGTCGGCAGCGCGGTCCACGTCTCGGGCACCGTCGGCGCCGCGCGCCAGGCGGTGATGCTCGGGGTTCCGGGAATCGCGGTTTCGCAGCAGGTTGTCCGCGACGGGAAATACGACTTCACCGGCGCCGCGCGCTTCGCCGCCGGGCTGGCACGCGAGCTCCACGCGATGGGCGACAAGGCGCCGCGGTTCGTCTCGGTCAACGTCCCGACGGTGGCCAGGGGGGTGCGCTTCGTCCCCGCCGGCGGTGCGCCGTTCGAAATGGCCGGCTTGCGCCAGACCGCAGGCACCACGCCGGGCACCACCAACTACCGCGTCGAATTTCGCCCGACCGCCGCCCCGCCCGCCGGTTCCGACACCGCCGAGCTCGCGGCGGGCATGATCACCGTCTCGGTGCTCAGCCTCGACACCACCGATCGCCGGGCGACCGCCGCGCTCGCCAAGCAGCTGGGCAAGCGGCCCGGCCTCGCGCTTCGCAGCGCCGAGTAGGCATCAACAACCGGGCTTGCGGCGGACCCATCCCAGGCTAGAGGTCCGCCGATGACCGCCAAACTCCCCAGCGCCGACTTCCGCACCGCCCTGAGTGCTTTTGCCACCGGGGTGACGATCGTTACCGCCAGCGACGGCGCGGGCAACGACGTCGGGGTCACCGCCAACAGCTTCAACTCGGTCTCGCTCGACCCGCCGATGGTGCTGTGGAGCCTGGCGCGCAAGTCGACCAGCCTGGCAGCGTTCAGCGCGGCGAGCCATTTTGCGGTGCATATCCTCGCCGCCGACCAGGAAATTCTTTCGAACCGTTTCGCCAAGCCCGGCGAACACAAATTCGCCGGGCTCGAACTGGTGCGCGGCGTGGGCGGCGCTCCGCTGCTCGACGGGACCACGGCGCGCTTCGAATGCCGCACCGCCTATCAGTATGACGGCGGCGACCACGTGATCTTCGTCGGGGAAGTGATCGAGTTCAACGCCAGCGGGCGCTCGCCGCTGCTATTCCACGGCGGTCGTTACGGACTCGCCGCGCGCAAGGCGGCGGCGCTTTCGGAGGCGTCGCAGGCGGACGAAACCTCGGACTCGTTCGGCGAGGACTTCATCGGCTACCTGCTCGGCCGCGCGCACTACCAGCTTTACGCGGGCATCCGCCCGGTCATGGATGAACTGGGGGTCGATCTGCTCGATCACTTCGTGCTCAGCACGCTCGGGGCCGGCGGCCCGCGCACGCTGACCGAGATCGAGGCGGTGATCGGCTACACCGGCAGTCACGTCACGCCCGAGCGCGCCCAGGCGCTGGCCGCGCGCGGGCTGGTCGAATTTGCCGGCGAGGCCGCGCCGTTGACCTTGACCGAGGCGGGTCGCTGCGCATTCCTCGAGCTGACCACCGCCGCCAAAGCGATCGAGGAAAACGTGCTGGAACTGCTCGACGAGGGCGAGATCGCGGTGCTGCGCCACCTCCTCAAACACGTCATCCGCGGTACCGATACCGGTCTGCCCGACTTGTGGCGGGCGAGCGGCCGGACCTAGAGCGGAAGCGTCCAAGCTGACTCTCCTCCGTTGGCCCTGACGAGGCGCCAAGGCCGAAGGCCGAAAGGCCATCCCGAACAATCTTGCGCAACGCTGAGCGGTTCGAGGCTGGCCTTTGCTGCGCTCTGTCCCGCCTCACCACGAACGGATCGATTCAGAAAGCCGATGCTCGAGACCTGGTCGCGCGGTGACTTGGCCATTGCAAATCGTCCGAGGCCATTGCTCCGTACGCTACTATCCAGTACAGACGACTCAAGGTCCCTCAACTTCACGGAGTCGCAATGCGCCACGTCCGCCTGCTCGTCGCCGCCAGCCTGCTTTTGTGGGGCGTCCAGACCCTGGCGCAGGAAGTTCCTCCCACCCGCGCCCAAGCCGTTTCGCGCTACCAGACTACGGCGCCCAAGGGCGCGCCCAACATCGTCATCGTTCTGCTCGACGATGTCGGTTTCGGCGCGTCTTCGACCTTCGGCGGGCCGGTCGCGACGCCCGCGCTCGACGCACTTGCGCGCGAAGGCTTGCGCTATAACCGCTTCCACACCACCGCGATCTGCTCGCCCACCCGCGCCTCGCTGCTGACCGGACGCAACCCGCACGCGACCGGGATCGGAGCGGTCGAGAACAGCGTCGATGCGCGCCCCGGCTACAGCGGGTTTCACACCAGCGACACCGCGACGATCGCCGAAGTCCTACGCCAACGCGGCTATAGCACCGCCGCCTTCGGCAAGTGGCATCAGACCCCCGACTGGGAGCTGTCGCAAAGCGGCCCGTTCGATCGCTGGCCGACCGGCGAAGGATTCGAGCGGTTCTACGGCTTCCAGGGCGGCGAAACCGATCAGTTCGACCCGACGCTGTTCGACGGCACCACTCCGGTGATGCGTCCGTCGGGCACCGGCTATCACCTGACCGAGGATCTCGCGGCGAAGGCGACCGAGTGGCTGCGCACACAGCATGCGGTCACCCCCGACAGGCCGGCGCTGCTCTATTTCGCGCCAGGCGGAACCCACGCTCCGCTCCAGCCTCCGGCCGGGTGGGCGGACACCTACAAGGGCAAGTTCGACCAGGGCTGGGACAAGCTGCGCGAGGAGAGCTTCGCCCGCCAGAAGCGGCTCGGGGTGATCCCGGCAAACACCGTGCTGACCCCGCGCGACGCGCAAATTCCGGCGTGGAGCACGCTCACGACCGAGCAAAAGCGCTTCGCTTCGCGAACCATGGAACTTTACGCCGGGTTCCTCGGCCATACCGACGCGCAAGTTGGCAAGCTGGTCTCTGCGCTCAAGGCCACTGGCGAGTTCGACAATACGCTGTTCTTCTACATCGTCGGCGACAACGGCGCCTCGGGCGAAGGCGGGCTGCTCGGCAGCGCCAGCTATATGGGGGCGATCCAGGGCCTGCGCGAAACCGACGCGATCCGCCTCGGCCAGCTCGATACGCTCGGTCAGGCGGGAACTTACGCGCACTTCCCCTCGGGCTGGGCGTGGGCGCTCAATACCCCGTTCCAGTGGATGAAAACCGTCGCCTCGCACCTCGGCGGAACGCGCAACGGCATGGTGGTCAGCTGGCCCCGGCGGATCGAGGGCGAGGGCGGCCTGCGCGGCCAGTTCGCCCACGTCAACGACATCGTCCCGACCATCCTCGAGGCGACGGGCATCGCCATGCCGGCCGAGGTAAATGGCATCGCGCAAAAGCCGATCGACGGCGCCAGCCTGGTCGAAAGTTTCGCCAGCGCCCGCGCGCCCGAGCGCCACACCACGCAGTACTTCGAAGTCATGGGCCACCGCGCGATCTACCACGACGGGTGGTTGGCCTCGGCCTTCCACTCCCGCCTGCCGTGGGCCGGGATCGACATGAACAACAAGGCGTTCGAAAGCGATGTCTGGGAGCTCTACGACCTTCGCCGCGATTTCTCCCAGGCACGCAACCTCGCCGCCAAGGAGCCGGCACGGCTGGCCGAATTGAAGGCGCTGTTCATGCGGCAGGCCGCCGCCAACCAAGTTCTTCCGCTGGCCAATATCACGGTCCCCGACCGGTCGAAGCTGCCCTCGCTGGCGGGGAAGCGAACCAGCATCACGTATCACACTGGCGCGGCCGCGATTCCCGAAACCTCGCTGCCTGGCACTTTCAACCGCTCGTGGAGCGCGACCGCCGCGGTCGAGGTCGGCCTGGACGCTCGCGGCGTAGTCGCCGCGCTAGGCGGGTCGAGCGCAGGCTGGGCGATTCACCTCGACCCCGAGCGGCGCCCGGTGGCGACGTATCGACTGTTCAATTTGAAAACAGTCACGCTGCGCGGAAGTGCGCCGCTTGCCCCCGGCCGCCACGAGCTGCGGCTGACTTTCGCATACGACGGGCCCGGCTTCGCCAAGGGAGGCGCGCTGTCGCTAGCCGTCGATGGCGCAACGGTCGGATCCGGCGAACTCCCCGCCAGCCCGCCCGCGCTCTACACCATCGACGAGAGCTTCGACGTCGGGATGGACCGCGGTTCGCCGGTCGGCGCATATCCTGCGGACGCCCTCCCCGGTTACGCGTTCACCGGCGGGACAATCGATGCGGTGACGATAGCCATCAACTAGACTGGGCAGCGAGTCCGTACAGGAAGATTCGCGCGGTCTCGACCGCGAGGTCGTCGCGCCGGCGCCGTCCGGGCAGGCGTTCGGCGGTGAGGAAGCGAACCCCGAAGGTCGCCAGGGTGTGGAACGCGCGCACCCCTCGCGCCCCGGGACAAGGCCACCCGTGCGCTGCCAGGAGCGGCGCAAGCGCATTCGCCACGGCGGCGATCTGCGCATCGTAAAGACTCCGGGCGAGATCGCCGAACGCGGCTGCTTCCTCGATCATCAGGTGATGAAGCGCGATCAAATCGCCGGCAAGATGGGCATCGAGTGTGGCGGCGGCGAGCGTCGCGATGTCGTGCTCGAGGTTCGCGGTCGGCGCGGTGGGGGGCAACGCTTGCGCGATCTTGTGGATCCGGATGCCGACGACGTGCGCGAACAGCCCTTGTTTGTCTACGAACTGGCGGTGGAGCGTCGATTTGCTGACCCCCGTCGATCTGGCCACCCGGTCGAGGCTTGCGCGCGCATAGCCCAGCGCCAGGAATTCTTCGGCGGCGGTCGCGAACAGCGCGGCGAGCTTGACCGGCACCAAGCGCACCGCCACCTGTTGGCCGAGTTCGGGCCTGATGAATTGGGCGCTCGCCGGCGGTCGCGTCTGGTCATCGTCGCTCGCCGCGCGGTAGCCGTCGAGGAACAACGTGACGTTGGCCGCGATCAGCCGTTTGCGCTCCGCGCCCGCGGGCGGTGCATGGGCGAGAAAATAGCGGCTGCCCTCGGTCACCAGCCCGCCCAGCCTGACCCCTGCGCGCATCGGCTCTGTGGTTTCGAGAACGCTTTGCCCCGCCAGTTCTTCGACGAACCTCCCCACCGCGTCGCCCGCGCCAAGCCGCTGCCGGTGAAGATCGGCCGCGAGTTTGGGCATCTGGCGGGTGGCGACGATGCTCGCGCGGAACAGGCCCAGGTTGGACGGATCGACGAACCGCGCAAACAGGTGTCCGGCAAATCGCTCGAGCGACTTGCGGGGGTCAGCGGTATCCGTGGCGACGGCGTCGAGATGCTCGCGTCCCGCGGCCAATGTCGCGCGGACAACCGCTTCGAAAAGCTTAGTCTTGCTCGCGAAGAATTCGTAGATCGTCTGCTTACTGACCTTGGCCTCAGCGGCGACCGCATCGATGCTCGTGCGATCGAACCCCCGTTCGAAGAAGCATGCCCGAGCCGCGGCCATGATCGCCTCGCGCCGGTCCACCGCCGGCTTAAGCGCAACCGCGCTCATGCCGAACGCGCGCAACGAAAGCCAACGTGCGACGTGCTGGTGTCGATCGGCTGCGGATAGCGCGCTGCGGGGCGATAACGCCGACAATAACTCGGCGCGCACAAGTGCGAGCCACCCTTGAGCACGCGCCGCCCAATCGCCTCGGGTGCGCGCGGATCGCGGCTCGCCGCCTCGTCTCCCCCGCGCGGATTGAGAGGGACGCAGCACGGCTTGCCCATCGCGGAAGCTCCTTCAGCATACCAGTCGGCGGTCCATTCCCAAACGTTGCCGATCATGTCGTACAGCCCGAAGCCGTTCGGCGGAAAGCTCCGCACCGGCGTCGTCCGGCAACCCTCGCGCAAGTTCTCCCACGGGAACCGGCCTTGCCAAGTATTGGCTTGCGGGACGCCGCCCGGCTCGAACTCGGTGCCCCAGGCGTAGTCCTGGTGATCGAGGCCGCCGCGCGCGGCGCATTCCCATTCGGCCTCGCTCGGGAGCCGCTTGCCCGCCCAGGCGGCATAAGCCGCGACGTCGGCGTGGACAACATGGACCACCGGGTGATCGCCCAATCCGTCGATCGAACTGGCGGGCCCGAGCGGATGCCGCCAGTCCGCACCGAACGCAAATCGCCACCACTGCAGTGGATCGGCGAGATCGACGGGACCAGGGGTTGGTTCGAACACCAGCGACCCGGCGCGCGCCATCTCGGGCGGCATTCCGGGATAGTCGGCCGGGTCGGGCGCGGTCTCGGCCAGCGTGACATGGCCGGTCGCGGCGACGAACGCCGCGAACTCGGCGTTGGTCACCGGCGTCCGGTCGATTTTGAATGGGTCGACCATGACCACGCGCGCCGGTGCCTCCTCGGGGTAATGATGGTCCGAGCCCATGCGGAATCGCCCGCCGGGGATTGCCATCATGCCTCTGCTCACCGGGCGCGGCCGGCCTCGTCGGACTTGCCGACCGCGATTTCGACCTTGCTCACTTTGCCCGAAAACTTCCCGCCCGCCGGATAATTAAGGGTCACCGGAGTATCGGCATCGAATCCGACATCGAGCGTGTCGGTCAGCTCGGGCAATTTCGAGATGGCCCGTGCGATCCGTCCGCGTCCGATTTCCGCACCGTCGGCGAGAATCGTCATCTCGCCCCCACCGTTGACGCCGCCATCGTAGCGGAAATCGAACTCGAGCACGACCGCACCCGCTGTCAGACGCCGATTTGCGACGACGCGTGATTGGTCGCCGGGGAGCTGCGATGCAACCATCAACGCCACCGGGCGGCCGTCGTCGAAGTAAAAGCTCCACCCGCCAAACTGGCTGCCAAGCGCGACCACTGCGCCGCTCGCCGCTTCAGGAAGCTCGATCTCGGCAGTGATCCGAAACGCGCGCCCGAGCAGCGGGGCGGCGCTGGACGCCGGAATGCTGACCGGACCCCAATAGGTGTACTTGTCACGCGCCGCCGCATGGCCTTGCGCGGCCGCCGCGAAGCGCGCGAGGTTGAGCCGGTCGTCGAGCGGAAATACCTGGTTGCGCGCCGCTTCCTTGGCGAACAGCGCCTTCAATTCGGCAAGCTTGGCAGGCTCACGCTCGGCCAGATCGTGGCTTTGCGAGAAATCGCTCCGCAAGTCGTAGAGTTCCCACTTGTAGTCGGTCGGCAACGTCCCGGCCGTCCCGCGCCGCCACGGCAGGTTGACCGGGGTGGTGCTCGCCATCCAGCCCCGGTGGTAGATCGCGCGGTTGCCGAGCATCTCGAAATACTGTGTTTCGTGTCGCTCGGGCGCGCGTGGCGCAGTGAAGCTGTAGGCGAAGCTCACCCCATCGACGCGCTGCTGGGGAACGCCATCGACCACGTCGGGCGTGGCGATCCCGGCGGCCTCAAGCACCGTCGGCATAATGTCGATGACATGGGTGAATTGCGAGCGCAGCCCCCGCGTCTTGATCCGCTCGGGCCACGACACCACTAGGCCGTTGCGCGTGCCGCCAAGGTGCGAGGCGTATTGCTTGAAGTGCCTGAATGGCGCGTTGGTCGCCCATGCCCAACCGAAGCCGACATTGGGCGCAGTGTCCGGTCCGCCGAGCCGGTCGAGATCGGCCAGGAGTGTCTCGGTTGTCTCGCTCATGCCGTTGGCGAAGCCGGCCATCGGGTTGGTACTGCCGTTGGGTCCGGCCTCGGCCGAAGCGCCATTGTCACCCTCGATGAACATCACCAGGGTGCGGTCCGCCTCACCTATCCGCTCGAGCTCGGCGAGAACCCGACCGATCTGGTCATCCTGATAGGCGAGCATCCCGGCGAAGACTTCCATCATCCGCACATTGATCCGCCGCTCTTCGGGAGAGAGATCGGTCCATGCCTTGATCCCATCGGGACGTGGGGTGTTCACCGTTCCGGCGGGGATTATACGGGCGCGAAGCTGGCGTGCGAACGTTTCCGCCCGGATCGTGTCCCAGCCCCGGTCAAAGTGGCCACGGAATCTGGCGATCCATTCGGCGGGCGCCTGCAATGGGGCGTGCGCCGATCCGGTGGCGTAATAGGCGAAAAACGGCTTGTCCGGCGCAGCAGCCTTCTGGCCGTGAATCCAGTGGATCGCCTCGTCGGCGAGCGCATGATCAAGCACCTCGCCGCTCAGCGTCGGCTGGGGTGATGTTCCGCGATAGAGCGCTGGTGTGAACTGGTTGGTCTCGGCGGCCATAAAGCCGAAGAAATGCTCGAAGCCGAGCCCGGTCGGCCATAGGTCGAACGGCCCGGCGGGCGAAACGTCGGCCTCGGGCGCATTGTGGTGCTTGCCGAACATTGCCGTGCTGTAGCCGTTCCGGCGCAGCACTGCGGCAAGCGTCGCCGCGCTTTTGGGCATGATATTGGTATAGCCGGGAAACCCGGTCGAGAGGTTGGCGACGATGCCGTTGCCGACCGCGTGGTGGTTGCGCCCGGTGAGCAGCGCTGCCCGCGTGGGCGAACACATCGCGGTAGTGTGGAAGCGGTTGTAGAGCAGCCCGCGCGCGGCCAGCCGGTCGAGATTTGGGGTCGGGATCGGGCCTCCGAAGGTTGAGGCGGCACCGAACCCGACATCGTCGGTGAGGATCAGAAATACATTGGGTGCGCCAACGGGGGCTTGTACGGGCGCAGGGAACGCCTGGACCGAATCGGCGTAAGTCTCGCCGATTCTCCCTGCGAACGCCGCCGGCGCTGACGGCAAGGGGTTTTGCCCTGCGACGGGTGCAGAAATTGCAAGGGCCAGAACCTGCATGCATCGAGCGCGTCGCCTGCATTGTCCAAGTGCCGTTCGAACGCAAGGTTGCATGCCACTTCTCCTCGCAGATGATTGTACTGGAGAGTATCGTACAAATCAAGCGGCAGCCGGGTTAGCTTGAGAGGTTTGGGCCGTATTTCACCCCCCGGGCCACTGAAACGGTTCCCCGGAGGAGAAATCGAGGCAACGTTCCTTTTCCCATCCCGACAGGTCCTAATATCCGCCACCTCTGGCCGGATGATGTCCCGCAGCGTGTGCAGTTCGAGGTTGAGTTGGTCAGCGTACTTTCCCCACTATGGCTTCGGCGCGCATATCCACTGGGACTGGATCGGGGCGGTTGCCGAAGTGCTCGAGCACAGCGTGCTGACCACGCTGCTGCTGCCCGGGATCGGCACGGTGCATGACCTCAAACGGGCCTATGACCTCGGCGTGCGCTCGGTCCGCATCGCGACACATTGCACCGAGGCGGATGTTTCGAAGCAGCACATCGAGGCCGCGCGCAATCTCGGGATGGACGTCTCGGGCTTCCTGATGATGAGCCACATGACCTCACCGGAAGCCCTCGCCCAGCAGGCGCTGCTGATGGAAAGCTACGGCGCGCATTGCGTCTATGTCACCGATAGCGGCGGCGCGATTAACATGGACGAATACGCGGCGCGGCTCCAAGCCTACGACCGGGTGCTCAAGCCCGAAACCCAGCGCGGGGTCCATGCGCATCACAACCTCTCGCTCGGCGTCGCCAACTCGATCGTCGCGGTGCAGAACGGCGCTATCCGGGTCGATGCCAGCCTCGCCGGGATGGGCGCGGGCGCGGGGAATGCGCCTTTGGAAGTGTTTATCGCCGCCGCCGACCGGATGGGCTGGAACCACGGCTGCGACCTCTACGCGCTGATGGACGCCGCCGAGGACCTTGGGCGGCGATGGTTGCGCCGTGCGCGATGGTCTGCCGGTCCTTCATCGCCCTGGCCCAGGCGGGCTGGCCTTGGTCGGTATCGGCAGGCGGCTTGGGCGGCGTATCGGGTCCGGGCTTGCCAGAGGACGTGATACTGCCGCCGGTGTTGGTGATCGCGGCGCGGCCACCCCCCGCATACTGGATGTCCCCGACCTCGCCGAAGGAGCTGTGTGCTTTGTCGGGCGCGACAAGGACGGGAAGAGTGTCGCTCGGTTAGTGATGACCGAAGGCGCTTGTGATGGGGTTGAAGATGCCCTTCGCGGGCAACCCGACGAAGAGATCGCGCCGGGCGCTCGCCTTGTCATTCAGCACATGCTCGCGAGCGGCGAGCTGCGCCGAGCGCTCGAAATGGGTCTCGATGTGTCAAAGACCATCGAGAAACTGAAGAGCGGGACAAATGGATGGTCCAATATACCGGCTGCCGTCCCGACTCATGAGGTACCGCAACTGGGAGCGGTGGCTTGGAACTTCGATCCCTCGCCGGAGGCGATGACTGGAAATAACCAGAAGAAGGCTGGGATCCTGATCACCATCCGCGATGCGAACCTTGATCGCGGCGCTGGTGAGGCCATCGGTGTGGCGGAAGCGCTCGAGGAGGTAACCGCCGGGTCAGCCAACAACGCTGATCTTACGGCGACTTGAAAGCAAGCGACCGTTAAGCGCGGTTCCTATTCGCAGTTGGCCCTAATTAGCCGTCGTCGAGCGCCGAAGCCCGATGTCGGCTCTGGCCGATTGTTCTCCAAGACCGGCCTGTCCGTCGGCCCCAAACGAGCCGACGGTTGGATGAACGGACGCCGCCTCGGGCGCGGACTCGACAGGTTTGAAATCGCCAGACCACTATCCCATCAAGCGCTCGCCAGTATCAAGCCGCCGCGCCAAGGCCTCCACGAAGCCGTCGTAGCGTTCTCTGCCCTTGGCCTGGGCAGCCGCCATGGCTGCATCGGGCAGCGGCGGGTTGGCTGTGAGCCAGAACCGCACGAACAATGCGAGGGCCTCGTTTCCAATCTCGACGCTCCGATCGAGATGCTCGAGCTGGCGCAACACCCGGTCGATCCGCCTGCTGAACGCCGCTTCCATTCGCTCCGATCCATCCGGCGACAGGAACGACAGCAACGCCGCCTCGACGATTTCGGCCTGCGACGCCCGCTTGCGGATCGCATAGTCGGCGAGCTGGTCCGCGGTTTCCCTCGACAGCCGGAACGTGTGCTTCGATTTCACAGCTCGATCCCGTCCGCCCGATCGAGCGACACCTGCCTGGCGCTTGCGGCCATCCGGGCGCGAAGCCGTTCCGATCTCACCGCATCGTCGTCCGCTTCGGCAGTGGGGCCAAAATCGAACTCGTTGACCGGTGGCTTCGGAGCCGGCACAATCTCCACGTGCACGGGCAGGTCAGGCTCGCGACGGACTCCTCCATTGGCTTCGTCTTCGCCGGCATCGGCAAGCTCAGCAGGGTCTCGAACCGAATCGATGGCCGGTCGGCGGCTCCAGTCATCGCAAGCCTCACCCGGTTGCCGATCGTTGCGAAGCCGGGGTGGCGACTGGATCCGCCGTTGCAGACGATGATCGGCGTAATAGCGCGCCTTCTTCGCCCGTATCGGTGGAGCGCCTGACAGCATGACGATTTCGTCGGTGTCGGGGAGCTGCAGGATTTCGCCCTGGGTGAGCAGCGGCCGCGAGGTTTCCGAACGCGAGACCATCAGATGCCCGAGCCAAGGCGACAGCCGATGCCCCGCATAGTTCTTCATCGAGCGCTGCTCGGTCGCGGTGCCCAGCGATTCCGAGACGCGCTTGGCGGTGCGCTCGTCGTTTGTAGCGAACGCGACGCGCACGTGGCAGTTGTCGAGGATCGAGTTGTGGGCGCCGTAGGCCCGCTCGATCTGGTTGAGCGACTGGGCGATTAGGAACGCCTTTAGCCCGTAACCCGCCATGAACGCCAGCGCGCTCTCGAAGAAATCGAGCCGCCCGAGCGCCGGAAACTCGTCGAGCATGAGCAGCAGGCGATGGCGGTCGCGTCCCGCTTCCAGTTCCTCGGTCAGCCGCCGTCCGATCTGATTGAGGATGAGGCGGATGAGCGGCTTGGTCCGGCTGATGTCGGACGGCGGCACGACGAGATAGAGCGACACCGGTCGCTCGGCCGCGACGATATCAGCGATCCGCCATTCGGACCGGTCGGTGACGCTCGCGATCACCGGATCGCGATAGAGCCCGAGGAACGACATCGCGGTCGAGAGGACGCCCGAGCGCTCATTCTCAGACTTGTTGAGCAGCTCGCGCGCGGCGCTGGCGACGACCGGATGGGGCCCGGCGTCACCCAGGTGCGGCGTGGTCATCATTGCCTTGAGCGTCGTCTCGATGGAACGAGCCGGATCGGAGAGGAATGCGGCGACCCCGGCCAAGGTCTTGTCGGGCTCGGCGTAAAGGACATGGAGGATCGCGCCGACCAGGAGCGCGTGGCTGGTTTTCTCCCAATGGTTGCGCTTCTCGAGGCTGCCTTCGGGATCGACCAGGACGTCGGCGACGTTCTGGACATCGCGCACCTCGCGGATGCCGCGGCGCACTTCGAGAAGCGGATTGTAGGCGGCAGATTCGAGGTTGGTTGGATCGAACAGCAGCACCCGGCCGAACCCGGCGCGAAACCCGGCCGTCAGTGTCCAGTTCTCGCCCTTTATATCGTGGACGATCGCCGAGCCCGGCCAGGTCAGCAAAGTCGGCACGACGAGGCCCACCCCCTTGCCCGAACGTGTCGGGGCAAAGCACAGCACGTGCTCGGGTCCGTCGTGGCGTAGATAGCCGTTGCCGTACTTGCCGAGCACGACCCCCTCCTCGCCAAGCAGTCCAGCCTTGACGATGTCGCGGTGCGTCGCCCAGCGCGCCGAACCGTACGTGTTCGATCCCCCGGCCTCGCGGCCGCGCCAGACCGACATCGCGATGGCGACCGCGACCGCCACGAACCCGCCGGATGTGGCGATCAGCCCGCCGGTGTCGAACACGTCCGGCGCATAGGCGTCGTAGGAGAACCACCACCAGAACAGGTCGTAGGGCCGGTAGAACGGATGACCGAGCGCGGTGAACCAGGGCGGGCCGAGTTCGGGCTGGAATCCCAGGGCCGACGCGGTCCATTGCGTCGCGGCCCAGACGCTCGTCAGGATGATCGATGCGACGGCCAGCACCTGGCCCCAGAGAATCCTTGCCGCGGTCACTGCGCCTGCTCCGAAAGTCCGCGCGAGGTTCGGAGCGGCGGGCGCATCAAAGCGAGTCCCGCCTGCAACGCGGAGCAAGCCGGCGCGCTATCAGGCGGGCTAGCGTAATCGCCTAGAGCAATTCGCAGGCATACTCAAGAGTGCCCGACCAGGTCAGGCGGACCATGACGCCTTGCACGACCGACTGCACGACGTTGGGCCAAAGTGCGGCGATGCAGGTGCCGCCGCGATCACGGACCGACGGATAGATGATGCCGTTGTGCCCTTCGGCTCGCGCCTGGGCCGCAACGGCATTGCCGGCCGGGTATCCGGCGGCAGGATCGGGATCGAGCGCGGGATGATCGGGACATTCGCGCAGATCGACGAACACGCCCGACATGCTGGCGAGCATCTCGCCGTATTCGACGACCGCGTTGAAATCGCCGGCGTCGGCCAGCGCCCTGGTGAGGTGATGCCCGACTTCGGCAATGCAGGTTTCGAGCACAAGCGCCGCATACCACGCGCCGCGATCCGCGGGGCTGAAGCGCATCGGCTCGCGCGGTTTGGCATAGGCGAAGCTCGCGTTGATGAACCGGGCGTGCGGCACGCCGTGAACCAGTTCGTCGGGGCCGAGCGCCCCGAGCCCGCGCTCCTCGGCGATCAGCCTGCCGCTGGTCGCGGCTTCGATTTCGGCGAGCAGGTCGAGCTCGGCGGGATCGTCGGCGAGCGGCGCCAGCACCGCCTCGCGCAATCGCGCGCTCGCGACCAGCCGGATGGTGCGCGGAAAGGCTTCGCGCACCAGCGGCGGTTGGGAAGCCGCGTCAGAGCCCGCCACGCAGGGCGTCGACGTATTGCCGGGTCTCGATCATGCGCGGGATACCGCCTTCGATCATCGCCTCGACCGGCGATCTGCGGTCGAACAGCGGCGCGCGATTGGGCAGGCGCGGCCAGCGATCGGCCATCGCATCGGCGAACAGCAGGTGCAGCCCCTTGAACACGCCGATCAGCGCCGAGGCGCGGGTCAGCTGATCCTGGCTGAGCGCGCCTTCCCACCTGCCGGCCTTGATCCGGTCCCAGGTGCTTTCGGACACGCCGAGCAGCGCCGCGCCTTCGGCGTTGCTCCCGCCCCAGGCCTCGACGAGTCGCAACACCGCCTTGACCGCGGCCCCGGTCAGGCGCTTGCGGTCGTTCTCGCCCGCGAAGGTCTGCAGACCCCCCACGCGGGCCGCCGGGCGATCCGTGGTCGCAACGCTTGCCATGTCGCTTCTCCTGACGCGAATATACGCATCATGTGGTGCGATTGTCAAGATAGCGCTTGCTGGCATCGGCCGGCCTAAACTGCAATCCCGCGCGACCGGCCCAGCGTCCAGTCGATCCCGCCGCCGGCCTTGACCGCACCCGTCACATGCTGGCCGAGATGCCGGTCGAGCTGCTGGCGCCAGGGAACGAGTTCGAACCCCAGTCCGTCGTCGATCATCGCAAAACGGCCCGACGCCAGTTGCAGGCGCTCGCGATAGGTGCCGGCCACCGTTCCACCCTCGACGCTCGGCCGATGCGGCAGCCCGGTGCGCGCCGCGATCGCCGCGCGCGCCTCGGCCAGTTCGCGGGCGCGCAGCGTGCCAAGCAGGCCCGGCACCAGGATGGCGCGCCCATCCCGGCGCGTGGCAAGGCCTTCCACGACCAGATGCTCGGCGCGGTCGAGCTTGGCCCGCTCGATCGCGGCGCCGAAGCCGCCGCCGGTCTGGACGGGATCCGAAGACACCAGTTGCCGGTCGAGCCAGGTCGCCCCGCGCGCGGCAACTTGCTCGGGCAGCGCCAGGTCGGACTGAACCCAGAGCGATTGCCCCGTCCGTCCGCGCCGGTCGGTCCAGCTGCGCAGCTCGACGATCGCTCCGGGCGTGGCATCGCCGGTCTGCTCCAGATCGCCGAAGCGCAGATGATGCACCCGGCCATCGGCGCCATCGACGATCGCATAGGCCTCGCCGGTCAGCTCGTCGTGAAGGCCGCGCTCGACGAGGCGGCCGATCACCGGATCGCCAGCCGCAGTTTCATGCATCGCGAACCGCCCGGGATCGGGATCGACGCCGACACCGGTCATGGCCTGGTGCATCGACTTGATAATGTCACCGCGGACGCCGAGCTGGCGCAATGTCGGCTCGAGGTCGGGTTTGAGTGTCCAGCAGGCCGGCGCAATTCCGGTCGCCAGCCCGAGGCGTTCGAGCTTGCTGGCACGCCCAATCAGATGGCGGTCCATTGGTGACTGCGGTCGCCGGGGATCGGGCCGCAGATCGATGACGCCCCCCAGTTCGTCGGCCATGCGCTGCAACCGCCGGTCCAGGCTGGTCCATCGGTCGGCATCGACCTCGCGCGCCAGGGTCTGGGCAATCTCGCGCTCGCTGCGCGGACCAAGTTCGATCGTAACCCGCTCCTCGGCACGGCCACGCATCCCTTCGCGGATGTAGTCCTTGTCGATGACCAGGTCGCGGCCGTCGTCGGCCTTGCCGCGCACCAGGATGTGAATGTGAGGATTGCCGGTGTTCCAGTGATCGACCGCGACCCAGTCGAGCCGGGTGCCGAGATCCTTCTCCATGTCGGTCAGCAACTCGCGGGTGAAGGCCCGGACATCTGCCAGTTCGCCCGCATCCTCGGGCGAGACGATGAAGCGGAAATGATGCCGGTCATCGGCGCAGCGTTCGGCGAAGGCACCGCCGTCGACAGGGCCGTCGCCGCTGCCAAACAATTCTGCATCCTTCCCGTCCCGGGTGACGCCCTCGCGCTTCAGATAGGCGATGTGCCGTGAGAGTGGCGCGGCCGAGAAGCGCCTCCCGGCATGCCGGACCACTCGCGCCTTGACCAGCACCCGGCGTTGACCCCGGCGCGACCGCACCGACAAGGCCGCGCTCCTGCCGCGGGCGTTGCGTCCGGTGCCGCGCCGGCCCCGCCCGGTAATGCCAACGCGCCCAGCCTTGTTTGAAAGCGCTCGGACTTGGGCGACCAGCGACCCGGGCTTGGACGAACGGCTTCCCCGATCCCTGACCCGTCCCGGCCTGATCTCGAAGTCGTCGTCGCTCACGGGAATTGGAGGTGCCGAGCAAGCGACGGCGCTGGAAATGGCAGACTTGCACCGGTTTCAGGCAAAGCTGCCAGCAGGGGTGCCGCGCGGCTGGCGCTCAAAGCCCAGCAATTCCAACACTCTCCACCCCACCCGATGGCGCAGCTTTTATCTTGCCATCTTAACTCCCACCCCCTCCCCGCCGCCGAGCGCCCGCCCAAACACGCGCCGAACCACGCCAGGACACGCGAAAGAGGCAAACGGCCGGTCACTGCGAACGGCTCGCCGAGACGGGCGCGAACAGGCCGATGGGGGGACGGTGGGAGTCGGGGATGACGCCCGGCGTCGCGGCAGCGGCGAAGGCGCCGGATGCTGCCGCGGTAGCATCCCCGCGTACGGGGAACAGTGCGCCATCCGCCCAGGATATGCGAACCGGCTGCACGGGCGAAGCGCTCGCGACGACAATCGGCGCGCTGCCCGATTGCAGCATGGTAGCGATCCTGGCGACATAGGCGCGGGTTTCGGCGGGGAGCGGACGACCCCGATCCCGCCAGTCCCGATAGCGGCCCGGTCCCGCATTGTAGGCGGCAAGGAAGCCTGGGGCGCCGTAGTTGTCGTACATTTCTCGCAAGTACGACGCGCCCGCGAGGATGTTGTCGCGCGGGTCGAAGGGGTCCGCGCCGAGCCCGAACCGGGCGCGCTGGCGTGCCCAGGTTCCGGGCATCAGCTGCATCAGGCCCATCGCCCCAGCGGACGAGACCGCGCCGATCCGTCCCGCGCTCTCGGTGCGCATCACCGCATAGATCCACCGCGCGGGAATCCCGAAGCGCTGCGAGGCTTCTGCAACGTGGCTGTCGATGGCGACGACGCCGGGCCGCGCGGGTGCGGCCGAGTACTGCGCATTGGCGGGCGCGCCGCCGCACAGTGCGAGCGCGATCCACGCGATGCGAAGCGGGCGTAAGCTGCGCATTGCTCAGCTCGTCGGGCCGCGCCGGGTCGGGCGCGACCAGACGAGAACGTAAGCTTCGCCGGCGTCCTGAAAGAGGTTGGCGCGCAGCGGCTGGACGAAGATCGGATCGTCGATCTGGATCGCGACATAGGCGCCGGCCTTTTCGCCGGTGCGTTTCCAGCCCCCGCCGACTTCGCGCGCTTGGCCGCTCGCGCCAGCAAGGACCCGGTAATCGGGCGCGTTCTCGCTGTCCGAATGTTCGGCCGCAACGAGGGTGAGTTCGATGTCATGCGTGAGCAGCGACAGGCGTCCGGTAAAGCCGTCGGCGGTCGCCGTGAAATTTCCGATGTGCATGGCTCAATCTCCTTGGCTGGTGGTCGAAGGTTCGGAAGAACGGGGATCGGCGAACCAGACATGGTCGCTATTCCCGGCTTCGTCGGTCCAGACGGGCGTCGCGCGGCCGATCACATCGGCCAGCCGCAGCACGCCGAAATGGCGCCCGTCGAAGCTGTCGGGCGCAGCCGGGTTCATCACGAACAAATCGCCGGAGCGCAGCGTACGGCAACCCGACCAGGCGGGGAGCGGACGACCCAGACGGTCGCGGGCGCGCGCCGCGCCGACATAGTCGCCGTCAATGGTGACGCCGTGGGCGAAGCGGCAGACGCGCTGGCCGCGGACCGCGGCGATGCGCTTGATGAGCGGAACGCCTGCCGGCAGGTATCCGCGCTTCGTGAGCAGACGCCGCAAGGCCGCCGGCGGCAGAAGTGCGACTCGCTCGCCGACGTGCAGGCTCGCCCGGCCACGGATGGCGTAAAGCCCTGTAGGCACGCTCGCGGTCGCGTTCCACACCGCATACCGCGAGACCGGCACGGTCAGCGTCGCGAGTGCGGCGGAACCGACGACGCCCGCGAAGAGGAAGCTGGGCCATTTCATGGCAACAGCGCCTTGCGCTGGAGCCATGCGCGATGGCGCGCGGGGGCGTAGCCGCGTGGCATTTCGCGCGCGGCAAGGCGGTTGTGGATGTGCCGCCAATGATCGGGGGCGGCCTCGCATGGGTCGATGCCAGAGGCCTCGATCGCATCGATCAGACGGAAGACCAGCGCGAGCTTGGGCCAGCCATGAACACTGAGAAGCAAGTCGCCGCCGGGATCGACCTGCGGAACGGACACGCGTGGTTCGTCCGCTGCGACGGCGCGAACGATGTCGAGCGTCGAGCGCACCGTGCCATATTCGTTGGATGCCCAGCGGACCAGGCCGAACACCTGACCCGCTGCGTAGCTTTCGATGCGCCGGCTGCGATCGACAATCCGTCCCGCGATTGGCTTGCCGAACCTGAGCCAGTCCTCGCGCTTGCCCTTGCGCCAGTGGATCGTCACATCGGTCAGACGTGGGCCATCGTTCGGCCCCGTCTCGACTGGACTGGGCGGCGGCGCGGCGCCGTCGGTCCACAGGCGCTCCCGCGTTAGCAAGAATCCGAAGGATTCTTTGTTAGCATTGTTAAGAGGCTCGGAAAGCCAGGATTTCTGCGGGTTCGAGGGCGATTTCGGTTCCCGATAGTCCGAACTTCGGGTTCCCGTTCGTCCGAGTCGGGCGGTTCCCGATAGTCCGTGTCGCATCACGGCATATCCACAGGGCCGAGGCCGACGCGCCGCATGGCCACGTCGAATGGATCAGAACGACGAGCGACGAAGTTCAGCCGCTCGCGACCGTGCGCACGATCGAGGGTCAGGGTGTAGCCGGGCAGCGCCTGGCGCCGGACGATGTCGCGCAGCTCGAAGGCGAAGCGCTTGCATGGCGAGAGTGCACCGGACTTCATATGCAGGTGCCGGAAATCGAAGCTCCAGCCACCCTTCTGTTTGCCACCGTGCTTGCGCACCAGGCGGTAAAGCCAGCGCTCGAGGCCGCCGGTCAGCGAGAAGTAGTCCTCGTCAATCGTCAGGACGAGCGCCTGGTCGATCACGCCCTCGTAGAACCAGTCGGGCACGATCATCTCGATGCCGGTGGCGCGGCCTGCACCGTCGAGCCGTTCCTTCCATTCGTTGATCCAGGAGAAGCGGTGGCGCCGCCGGGCACCGTTCGGTGAAGTGCGCTGGCGGATCGAGGTGGCGATCGTGGTCGATTGCAGGCGGTCGAGCCCCGCCTTGAGCCGTTCGTAGCTCGCCTTCCCCGTGCCGCGCCGGGTAAAGGCGAGGATCTCGTGCGGCGTGGCGGCGATCAGCCGCGAGGTTCGCCGGCCGGCATCGCGTGCCTCAACGATCTGGCTGGCGACCCAGATGAGGACATCGGCGTCCCAGATCGTCGCCATGCCGTGTTCGGCAGTCGCCTCGACGAGGATCGAGACGTCGCCCATCCGGAAATCGATCGGGCGCACCCGCTTGGTCTTGGCCAGGCTGAAGAACGGCCAGGCCATCAGGTCCTGCGCGTCACGCGCGGCGATGTCGCCGCCCGCGCTGACGAACAGCTCAAGCTGCTGTCCGGTAACCGGAATGGAGGACGCGCGGCGCATGAACCGGTTCAGCGGCGCACGGGAGGCGTATAGCCGTCCATCCGCCTTGCGGGATGGACCACGCCTTTTCCCGGATCGCTGGTCGAACGGCGCAGACCGAGCTCGGCCCAGGCGTCGAGATCGGCGACCGAGTAGACGATCCGGCCGCCAAGCTTGCGGTAGACCGGCCCGGTGCCGAAGCAGCGGTGCTTCTCGAGGGTGCGGGCGGAAAGCCCGAGATGCACGGCGGCATCGGGCGTGCGCAGGAAACGGGCTACGACAGGGGTGGGTCTGGCATCCATTGGCGGTCTCCGCTGGGGTTCGGACACGGCGGCGGATTGCCGCTGGTTGCGGAGATCAATGGCGAAGCCGGAAAGGCAGTGGGGAGCGACAGAATTGCAGGTGGGGCAATTGTCGCCCCGCGGGCGCGACAGCCGTGGCGCCGGAGAGGTCCAGCGCCGATCCTGAACGCCGGTAGCAACACCTGAGCAAACTGAGGCCCCGCCCGGCAGGCGCCGGGCGGGGCTGGCTTTCCGGTCAGTCGCCGTTGGTGCGGCGGGCGCGGGACCAGATCAGGTTGTAGGTCTTGCCGTCTTCGTCATCGAAGAGGTTGGCGAAGATCGGGGCGGTGAAGCTGGGATCGTCGAGCTTGACCGAGAGATAGTCGCGGCCTTCGTTCGAGCGCTTGGTCCAGGCGGCGCCGATTTCCGCGCGGCCGACGAAAACCCGGTGCGACGGCGCGTTCTCGTTGTCGCTGTCTTCGGGGACGATGCGGACGTTCTTCTGCTGCACCGACATGGTGACGATCTCGCCCTTGTATTCGTTGCCGGTCTTGGTGAAAGTTCCGATGTTGGCCATGATGATTTCCTTCAAGTTGATCGAACCCACGCCCATCGCGGCCTCGATGGCTGGTTGAAGGCAGGGGCTTGCGCCCGCTGCATCCGAAGGACCGAAACGGAGTGGAGGACGGCGGCCAGACGGCTTTCTTGCCTCGCGAGGAATGGGCGGAGTCGGGGTCCCCATGCGGCCTGCCGCATGGGGTGAAAACGCCCAGGGGAAGAAAGCAGGGTGGCCGCCGTTGCAGCAAGGGACAAGCGGCGCAGCCATCCCCTGCCAACCAAAGCCATTGGAGAGGCGGCATTGGGCTCGGGTCAAACTTGATTGGGAGCGATGGCACTTCCCGGACCTTTCAGACCGGGCTGAGATCAGGAGGGTGTCGTCACACGGTGCGCTGAAAGGTCGTCACTCCAATCCCAGACATCGGCAACGGCGACGTGTCACCCTCGGCTCTGATCGAGATCCCCGGATCCGGACCGCCACCGATCAGCTTCATACCGGCCGCGGATTCTCGGCCTCGCTCCGGCCTTGAAACTGCCCCGATCAAGCTCACCCAAAACGACAAAGGCGACCACCCTTGCTTGCAACGCCTGGCTCGAAACGGCTGAACTGACCGCGCCAGCCCCGCCCGGCGCCTGCCGGGCGGGGCTTGGAAGACGACGAAGCTACGGACGTGCGCGGCTCCATTGCGTCCAGGATGCAGCAGCGATGACCGCAGCGCCAATCATCGAGACGACAAGCTGCCATGCGCTTGGCGGCATGGTGGCCGCAGCGATGCCGCGGACGGCGTGATAGCCTGCGACGGCAGCGGGCGCTGCGAAGGCAACGCCTATCGCAGCACGTGTCAGGTCGGACTTGGCGAACGCCAGCGCGAGCTGCGCAACGGCGAGAAGGATGATCGCGGCAACGGCTGCGGCGGCAAACGCAGCGATGATGCCGCTGCCGCTCCGGTAGGCGGCCGATGCGGCGATGAACGCAACGAACAGCGGCAAGGCGTAAATCGAAAAGCGAAACAGCAGCGCGCAGCACAGGAACACTGCGACGATTGTCATGGCAAAGCCGATCAGCATGGCGTCCTCCTTGAAGGCAAGGATTTGGGACGCGCTCTCCACCACCACCGCAGCGCAATGTGCAGATGTTTCGTAGCAGGAGTTGCGCTGGGCCGGAATACCGATTGGGCATCCGGCTCCAGCGCCAGTCGCGAAAGGACGCGGTCAGGGATTGAACGGATCATATTCACAAACGATGGTGTCGGCATCGCCATCGAATTCTGAGGTGGGAACTGCGCCATAACCATTGCCGGCGTGGAACAAGGTGACGCAGACCATCAGGGTGCGGGCGAGGCTCCAGGCATGACGCTGTGCGATGGTGAGTGACATTTTCGAGCTCCTGTCTGGGAGCGGGAACCATCCCCGCTCGACAGGCCCCGGACAGACGGCGCAAAGCCGCAATCACCACGAAGGCGCAGACGCAGTGGCCGCACGCGCAGCGTAGCGGACCCTTCACGGGTTGATTGAAGGAGGCTTTGGGGCGGCCAACGGATTGGCCTTTGAGAGCGGGGTGGTTGCCGGAATGCGGCAAAAGGGGCCGGTTGATGATCGTCGGTTCTCAGAAATCCGCAGCGGAATAGCTGCCCTTGAGCGCTGACCAACGGTCTGACAGGTCCCGCCAACATTGCGGCCATTGCTACAGTCAGATCATGTCTTGGAAACTTGCCGTAGGTTCACGTCCTCCCGATGTCCGTTGACCGATATCACATGCAGCCGCTGCCAGCGTGAATGGACCGGAAGGGGGCGGAAAGTGGACGTTGATGCTTGCTGCCGATGAAGCGCAAATTGCGAAAAGTAGGCTGGCATTCACAGCCTCAAGCCACCGCTAATCTCGATCACTTGTCCTGTGATCCAGCCAGCCTCGGGCTGCAGCAGCAGTATCACCGCACCTGCGATGTCGACCGGTTTGCCTAGGCGGCCGAAGGCGGTGATCGCCTTCACCCCCTGCTCGAAAGCAGGGTTGGCGCGGGCGTCGGCAATCAGGTCGGTATCGACGGCACCCGGAGCGACGCAGTTCACCCGTATTCCCCGTGGGGCAAGCGCCTGAGCCAAGGACAACGTGAGCCCGTGTCCAGCCAACTTGCTGGCGGAATACGCAGGCCTCGCGGCGGCGGCCCCGCGAGCAGAGACGGAACCGATAGTCACCACCGACGCAGCATCTTTCAGGAGCGGAATGGCGTTTTGCATAACAAAGAACAGCCCGCGCACATTCGTGTCGAACAAAACATCGAACGCAGCCTCATCGGTGTCGGTAAAGGTCGAGCCACCACCCACGCCAGCGTTTGCAATGAGCACATCGAGGCCGCCGAGCCGTTCTTTTACGGTCTCGAACATCCTGCCAATGGAAGGCACGTCCTTCATGTCTGCCTGGACGGCGAAGGCACCTTGGCCGATCTCACGCGCCAGCGCCTCCGCGGCATCCCGGCTGCCGCCGTAGTGCAACGCCATCGTTGCACCCTGGGCGGCGAGTTGCCGAGCGATCTCGGCCCCGATGCCGCGTGACGAACCGGTTACCAGCGCAGTTTTGCCGGTCAGGCTATCCTTGATCATTGATCGTCCCTCTCATCTGATCCGGCCAGCCTCATCCCAGCACTAGGGCACGTGAGAGTCACGGTGTATCACGCACTCAATGGCCGAAATGGGGTCGTGTCGATCAGTCGGCTTCGAGCGCCGGAAGGGGATAAACGGCGATTGCTCGCGACGCCAACTGCGCGACTTCTGCCGCCGACAGAGTTGCCATTGCCAGACCCAGATCAGGTATTCGAAACCAGCCGGAGGTTCACGTCCTCCCGATGTCCGCCGGACGACCGCTAGCGGGTGCGGCACCTGCCCGCGTGATGGACCTGAAAGGGGTGGTTTTGAGACTGGCAGGTTTCGGACCGAGATTGCAGCCATCGGAGGAAGGCTCTTCGGGCAATCGGTGAAACGCCTAAAAAGGGCCGATTTGGAGGCGCTCAGCTGTCACTCAATCGCCCACACCGAAATCCCCATCTTGCGCGCCTTGTCGACCAGATTGGCGTTGATGCCATTGCCGGGACAGGCGACCACCGCCTTGGGCAAAACTTCGAGCATCTGATCGTTGCGGCGGAATGGTGCAGCCTTTTTGAACCGCTCCCAGTCGGGCCGGAACGGGACGTGCGAAATCTTGCGGGCGCGTGCCCAGAGCGAGGCGATATGTTCGCCGCCGGTCGGGTTGCCGCCGTGGAACAGGACCATGTCGGGATATTTGGCGAGGACCTTGTCGAGCACGGCCCAGATGCGGTTGTGATCCTGATAGGCCGGGCCGGATGTGAACGCGATCCGGGTTCCGGTCGGCATCAGCGGCTCGGTTTCGGAACGGCGCTTGGCGGCGAGGAAGTCTCGGCTGTCGATCATGCTCGCGGTCAGCGTGCGGTGGTTGACCAGTGATCCGGTGCGCGGGGTCCAAGCCTTGCGGAAATGCGCTTCGAACTGGTCGGCGGCGGCTTCGCGCATGAACTCCATCGCATTGCGGCGCTCGATCAGCCCAATGCCTTCGCGGATCAGCCGTTCGAGCTCGACCGATTTGACTTCGGAGCCGTCCTGTTCGCGCTGGCAGCGCTTCTGGGCGTTCTCATTGTCGTCAAGCTCGCGTTGGATACGGGTTTCGGCGCGGTGGAAAAGGTTGGCGAGCGACCAGCACAGGTCCTCAAGATCGGGCTCGATCCTTGTGTCGATCATCGTGGCGATGAGAGCATCGAACATGTCGGCGACGGCGCCTGAGGTCATGCGCTCTTCGGGAAGCGGCCGCGGGTCTGCTTCGTCGGAGAAGGGGCGATAGCCGTAGAGGGCGATTTCATCGAGGAGATGGGCGGTGGGTGAGACTTCGTGTTCGGGTTCGGAATCGGGCATGATGGTCATGGCGTAAGTCCCTGGGGCCTTGGGACCGGGCACTTTGCCCGGCCTTCATGGGCGTCCCTCTGACCGGCTGCCGGGAGGCTGCACCCTCTTTGGGGCCGAAGCGCAGCGGAGGATGGCGGACGGGCGGCTATTTTGGTTCGCGATGGAAAGGCGCGCGTTTGCGCGCCGCCGGAAAATAGCCGCATGACCGCCATTGCGGCCTCGCGGCAACCGGTCTCTCGGACGCCTCCCCGGAAGGCCGGGCTTTGCCGGGGACAGGCATCCGGATGGTGCGCGCCGCCTCAGCCCGATCCCCGACCCCGTATCGGCTCAGCCACAGTCGATGGAAAAGCGAGTCCGATCCTGAGCGTACAGTTGAAGCGCAACCCGCTGCCCCAGCGTCGATGCTCCGTGCCGGCGCAGATCGTCATTGAAGTCGCCGTATTCTGGCAGGAGCGACACGAGTTGGATCCCTGCCGCCTGTGCCCGCTCGGTCAGGATGCCAAACGCCGCATCGCCCGCAGCATCCCGGTCGCGTGCGACATAGAAGCGCTGGAGCTGGGGTGGGAACAGGATGGCGGCGAGATGGGCCGACGATGTGGCGGCTGCCATCGGCATCGTGGGCAGGACTTCCCGCAACGACAGCATGGTCTCGATGCCTTCGCCAGCAACCATGATATCGTCTGCTGCGCCGAACCTCACCGCGTTCCCGAGGATATTGCCCATCGCCCGGCGGGGGGAGGCGACCGTGGCCTTGCCTGCGCCTTTGGGGTCGAGCCAGGTGCGATGCGTTCCGGTTTGCACGCCGTCATGGTCGGTCACCGCTGCGATCAGGGCCGGGAAGACACCGGGCGTGCCGGGCTCATCGTCGTCATTCGGGCGGTAGTAGCAACGAGGATGGAATCGCAGCGCTGGGAGGTCGGCGAATCGCATGATCCCGCGTGAACGGAGATAAGTTGATGCGAGCGTGCCGCTCATGAGCTTCGATGCGGCGAACAAGCGTCTTGCAGCAGCCGGTGAGCCGGCGCGCGCTGGTTTCGAGAAGATAGCGGGATCGCAGCCGTCATTGTCAGATGGCGGGAGCGACAGGAAACGTTCCGCCTCGTCGATGGTGTCGACAAGTCGCCCATGCCGCTGATTGAGACGGATAAGATCGACGAGATCGCCATGCTCGCCGGTTGCGGCATCGACCCAGTTGCCGATCGCGCCGCGTGTCGTCTCGAACAGGCGGACATAGAGGCTGCGCCCCGGCGTTCCGGCAACGTCGCCGACCATCCAGTAGCGCCCCTCCCGCCTACCTGCCGGCAAATAGTGGCGGCAAACGGCTTGCACGTTTTGTGCAAGCCGTTCCGACAGTTCACCGGCTCGGTTGGATTGCCGCCCCACTTCAGGCGGCCTTGCGGTCCAGGATGCGGGTTGGCGGATGACGTTCAAACAGCCGTTCGAGCACCTGCGATCCCGCGACCAGGTCGTCAGGGACGAACAGACGCAGTTTCCAGCTGACGATCTCGGAGAACAGTCCCATGGCCTTGAGCCGGTCGACGGCGGTCGAACCGAACCCGGTGAGTTCGATCCGGTTCACCTGCATCAGCCGCGAGCGGCGCAATTGCATCCCGTCGGCAAGGTCGAGCGTGGCATGCCCTTCGCGGAGTAGAGCGAGGGCCTGCGGCGGCGCCAGCACCGGCGCGTCAGTTCTGGCAATCGCGCTCGCTGCCCATGCCGGGGACACCCGGCGCCCGACAATGCGGGCGCCATCGTCGGTCTGGAGCCGGTAGACGCGGGTCGATTCCTCCGGAAGCTGCTTCCAGATCGGCAGCAGCAGGCCGGTGACGATGTGCAGTTCGCTTATCGTGAACTCATCGACCTGCGCCACCTCGGCCTGCCAGATTGCCGCAAATGCTCGCTCGTCCACTTCCTCCCAGCTGGTCTCCGCCAGATGGTTCAGGGCGAAGTTCAGCCGCTCCATCGGCCGGATCAGCCGGATGCGGCGTTCCACCTCGCCATTATCGAGCATGACGCTGCGGGCAGGCAACTGGACTGCTGCGCGCTTCGAGCGGGCGTTGACCAGCAGCCTCGCGCCGGGTTCGGCCGCCAAGTCGAGCGCCTTCTCCAGCGACACCGGCTGGTTGCGCTCACGCATCGCGATTGCCAGAAGCCGGGTCTCGGCACCCGTTGCCGGGTGGACGTAGATCGGCTCGCTCCTGGTAACGGTGAAGCTGTCGGCAACCAGCGTTTCCAGCCCGACATCGTAGGTGCCCGCCGCGATCGCGCTCTCGACCTTGGCGGCGAGCAATTGCTCGAACACCGTGAACAGGACGTTCTGCATCGCAATCGTCAGCGCCAGCAGCCGGTTGAGGAAGGTCGTGATCGGCGGCAGTTCGTCCTTGAGGCAGCCGCTGCCATCGGTGAGCGAAAGGCCAGTCATGCTTTCGAAGGTTCCAAGCGAGCAGTGCTCGACCTTGCCCGCATAGATCAGCACATAGAGTTGGCGCAGTGCATCGCGGGCGTAGGGGCTTTCGAGATTGTCCTCGGGGCGGAACAGCCCCTGGCCGCCGGTCTGGCGCTGCCCGCGCGTGATCGCCCCCAGCGTGTCGAGCCGCCGGGCGATGGTCGAGAGAAAGCGCTTTTCGGCCTGGACGTCGGTGGCGACGGGCCGAAACAGCGGCGGCTGCGCCTGGTTGGTACGGTTGGTGCGACCCAGACCCTGGATTGCGGTATCGGCCTTCCAGCCTGCTTCGAGCAGGTAGTGATGCCGCAGCCGCCGGTTCCGGCTCCCAAGATCCGCATGGTAGCTGCGCCCGGTGCCGCCGACGTCGGAGAAGACCAGGATTTGCTTCCTGTCCTCCATGAACGCCTGCGCTTCGGCTAGGTTGGCATGGGCAGGCCGGTTCTCGACGGCGAACCGGTCGCCAGTGGTATCGCTGCGGCGCACGATCCGGCGTGACCGGCCGGTGACTTCCGCGACCATATCGGTGCCGAAGCGCTGGACGATCTGGTCGAGCGCGCCCTGCACCGGCTCCATCGAAGCAAGCCCTTCAATGAGCCGGTCGCGCCGTTCGATGGCCTCGCGGCTCAGCACGACATTGCCATCATCGTCATAGGCAGGCCGCGACGCGAGATTGCCGTCGCCATCGGTGTAGCTCTCGTGGAGCTGGGTCGGGAAGCTGTGGAGCAAATAGTCCAGAACGTACTCGCGAGGAGTGACATCGCACTGGATGTCGTTCCAGTCTCCCGGATCGATGTCGGCGAGTCGCCGCGAGAGCAGGGCTTCACCGGTCGAGACGATCTGCACCACGGCGGCATGGCCGTCGGTCAGACCCTGTTCGATCGCACCGATCAGGGTGGGCGTCTTCATTGCGGTGATAAGGTGGTTGAAGAAACGCTGCTTGGCGGATTCGAAGGCCGACCGCGCCGCCGATTTGGCCTGCGCGTTCAATGTGCCCTCGCTGCTGGTGACGTTCGCGGCTTCCAGCGCGGCGTCGAGATTGTTGTGAATGACCTGAAACGCCCCGGCATAGGCATCGTAGATGCGAACCTGCTCGGGGGTCAGCCCATGCTCGAGCAGTTCATATTCGATGCCTTCAAACGAGAGCGAACGGGAAGCGTAGAGGCCGAGCGCCTTGAGATCGCGCGCCAGCACTTCCATCGCCGCGACCCCGCCGGCTTCGATCGCCGCGACGAAATCGGTGCGCTTGTCGAACGGGAAATCCGCGCCGCCCCAAAGCCCGAGCCGCTGGGCATAGGCAAGATTTTCGACTGTCGTTGCCCCGGTCGCCGAAACGTAGAGAATGCGGGCATCGGGCAGCGCGTGTTGCAGTCGCAGACCGGCACGCCCCTGCTGCGACGGAGCGGAATCGCCCCGATCGGACTTGCCGCCACCGGCATTCTGCATGGCATGGCTTTCGTCGAAGACAATGACCCCGTCGAAGTCGGTGCCGAGCCAATCGACGATCTGCTGGACCCGCGAAACCCGGTTCTCGCGCGCGTCGGAGCGTAGCGTGGCATAGGTCGTAAAAAGGATGCCCTGCTCGAGCCGGATGGGCGTGCCCTGCCGGAAGCGGGCGAGCGGGGTGACGAGCAAAGGCTCCTGCCCCAAGGCCCGCCAGTCGCGCTGCGCGTCCTCGAGCAACTTGTCGGACTTCGAAATCCAGACCGCACGCCTGCGGCCCTTGAGCCAGTTGTCGAGCAATATGCCTGCAACCTGGCGCCCCTTGCCCGCGCCGGTGCCATCACCAAGGAACCAGCCCTTGCGGAAGCGGACGGCGGTGTCGCAGCCGTCGGGTGCGGCCTCGACTTTGTCGTAGGTCGCATCGACCGTCCAGCTGCCCGCCAAATGGCCGGCGTGCGCTTCCCCGGCATATATTACCGATTCCAGTTGGGCGTCGGAGAGCAGTCCCTGTTCGACCAGGGCCTCGGGCAGGTGCGGGCGATAGCTGGTTCTGGGCGATGCGACCGAGGCCATTGCGGCGGATTGCACGAGCCGGGTCGGATGCGGCCTGGCCCCGGCGATCCTGATCGACTGGAGCGTGTAGGGCTCATACAGCGCGTCGGAGAACTGCCCGTCGTTGGACGATTTCCAGTCAATCGCTTGATATTCGAGAGGAATGACGAAAGGCTCCAATGGCGGAGCTGGATCCTGTCGGGGCTTTGAAGCTGCCGTCCTGATCTTGGGTAAACTGCGTGGGCTGACCAGCGTTCGGAGCGCCGCCGCTGCAACGGGCTGACGTGGCGGCAGGCTGTCGACCAGCCAGCGCAACAACGTCGCGAGATCGGGTGCCATGCCCGGCGATGCCGGAAACTGCGACGGATTGTCTGCGGGAACCTTGTCGATCACCGTCAGCCGGGTCTCGACCGTTGTTCCGTGCGGTGCAAACACGCTGCCAGCGATAGCCGCGGTGAACACCACGCGGGCCTCGTCCTGCAACCGAACGAAGCCATCGCGCCATGCCTTGTGATCGGGTGCGCAGTTGGCACCGGTGATCGCGACGAGCCTTCCGCCGTCCGCAAGCCGCCGGACCGCCGATGACAGATGCCGGAAGGCCGATGACAGATGCCGGAAGGCCGCGTTGGCCACGGGGGTCTCGACATGCAGCGCGGTCGAGAATGGCGGGTTCATCACGATGCAGCTCGGCACCACGTCTGCGTCGAGCCGGTCATGGATCTGGGCAGCATCGTGCATCGACACGGGCGAGCCCTCGAACAGGCTGCCGAGCAGCGAAGCGCGCACGTCGGCGACTTCGTTCAAGGCGAGCCTGCATCCGGCCAGTTCGGCCTGGACCGCGAGCAGCCCGGTGCCTGCCGATGGTTCGAGCACCAGCTCACCGGGGCAGAAAGCCGCCGCGAACCCGGCCACCCATGCGAGCCCCAGCGGCGTCGAGAATTGCTGATAGGCCTCCATCTCCTCGCTGCGCCGCGTTTGCGTGGGGGCAAGCCTGGCGATGCGTTCGACCAGATTCATCCGTTCGAACGGGTCAGCGGTCCTGCCGTGGATCGCCGGGCCGTAGCGGCGCAAGAACAGCATCTGGGCGACTTCGACGGCTTCGTAAGCCGTCTTCCACGCCCATGCGCCACTGGTATCGCTCGCGCCAAACGCGGAGTGCATGGCGGTGTGAATGGCGGGGGCGTCGACTCGGCGACTGGCGGCAAAATGGCCGAGCAGGTCATGGGCGGCCCGGATGATGTTCACTGCAGTCTGCTCCGGGCGAGCGGAAGCAAGCGGGCGCGGGGAAGCACCCGCCAAGGGCGAGTTGGTCATGCGATTTTTCCTTTGATTTGGAGAGATTGGTGGTCCGGCCTCGCGCTCAGGCGGGCGGGATATAAGCCTCGTAGGGATTGCCGGGGGCGAGATGACCGAAGGGCGTCATCACATAGTCTTGCGCCTCGCGGCCGACCGCGCACAGGACGTAGCGGGTCTCGCCGCTCGCGACCTCGGTGCATTCCATCAGCGCGAGATCGCCAGCTTTAGCCGCCTTCATCAGCGTCTCGAAATTGGCGCGGGCAAAGTCAGGAATCGCCATGGCCGATCTCCCCCTTCGCGCTGGCTTCCGCGTAGAAGCGGTCGAACAGCGTATGCGTCGATTCCGATCGGATGGTGCTGGCAGTGATCAACATTGCCAGGCCGCCGAAGCCATCGGGCCGCATCTTCGAACAGGTAAACGCCATGGTGACGGTCAGATGATCGAGATCGGGCGACCGGCGCACGATGTCCTGGAGGACGTCGGGCCAGACATCGTCGCACATGTCGAGTTCGAAGTCGTGGTCGCCGAGGGTCGCGTCTGGCTGCTCGTCGGTCAGCTTCCGGGACAGCCGGCTGGTCTCGGACATTGCTGCGTCGAGCGCGGACCTGACTTCTGCCGCAGGCAGGAAGATGAGGTCGTTCGCTCCGTCGTCACTGAAGTAATAGGCGGTCTCGTCATCGGCCTGTTCGTCGAACACATGCGCGAGAAACAGGCGTTCGATCGGCAGCATTGCGGAAATCGGGATCACCGGATCGATCACGGTGGGAGTGTAATGGTCGGCCATTGCATGGCTCCTGCGCAAAACCTGGGGGAGAGGTGCGCGGGGCAGCAGATGCCACCCCGCGCAAATGCTCACTCGGCGGCGACCGCCATCGCGTCGTCGAACCCGGCGTCCACGATATCGTCATTGAGGAAATCGGGCAGCTGGGTGTCGGCGGCCTCCGGCTCAGCGACCGGCAGCCGCAGCGGTTCGGGCAGCCAGCTCGTGCCGTCGAGCAGCCGCTCAGCCTCGCGGGCCATGTCGCTCTTCTTCAGATGCTCGATCAGCACAGCGGTCGCATCGCCCTTGGCTTCGCGCACGGCCTCGACGATCCGGGGCTTGGTCACGCGGCCGAGGTAATTGTCGACCGTCGGCGTCCACCCCGCTTCGGCCATGTCGAGCCCGACCACCGTTGCAAGCGCATCGGCCGCCTTGATCCGCAGCGTGACCCAGTGCGCCGAGATGCGCCCGTCATAGCCCCTGGCCGGCTCGAACAGCGCGTTGACGCCGAGCGAAACACAGTGGGCGAGGAGGGCCATCTGCTCGGCTTGCGGCAAGGCCGCAATCGCGTCCCACAACTCCAGTTCGTCATCGGGCAGGCGCGAAGCCCAGTGCTCGTGCCGTTCCTGGATGCGAGTGCTCCAGACGCTGTCACGCAGGTTCGGTGCAGCATTGCCGAGCCAGGCCTGGGTCACCCCGATCTGAACGCAGCCGTGCGACCGGTGCGGATTGAACACCGACAGGCACAAGGCATGGATCAGCGCCACAAAAGCTGCCCCGGGTGCGTTGGCCACCGCATCGCGCAAGGCGAGCGTACGCTCGGCGGTCAGCTCGGAGACGAGCCGGTCTGGAAGTGGACGGATGGCGTCGTCCTCGTCTTCGGCTGCACCCGCATCCTGCACCTGTCCGCCGACGGTCACCGAGGGGCCAGCAGGAGCAACGGAGCCACTCGTCTCGCCCACGGCCGTATCGCCATCGGCAACGGGCTCATCTTCGGGCCGTACATAGCCGCGGTCAATGCGCAGCCGTCCGTCGTGCGCGAGCGAAACGAACACGCCTGCGCGCGCCATGTCATCGGAATCATAGATCGTTTGGCGGGACGTCAGCGGGGTCATTTCGGTATCGATCTCGGTCAGCCGTGCATCGACCTCGTCGGGCAAGTCCGATCCGTCGCGATATTCCTCGCCGATGGCGTCGTATTCCTCGATCAGCGCATCGAGCCGCGCCTGTTCTTCGGCAGTCAGCGGGACGGTTGTGCCGTTGATCCGGCGCTTGCCGCGCTCGCAGCCGTAAGGCAGGTCGATTGCGGCCTCGACCCATTTCCAGCCCTCCGAGCCGATCTCCTGTGCGATCGTCGCCAGCTTGTCATTGACGAGCTGTTCGACGAGTGCCGGATCCTGCAGCCAACCGTCGTCATCGGAGGAGAACAGATCGCGCATCACATAGCCGCCAGCCCCGGTGTAGGCGTCGATCCCGATGAACCGCACGCGCCGGTCATTGGCCGCGATCGCGTCCTCGGTCAGCAGGCGGCGAATGTGGTAAGCGGGAACGTGCTGTCCCTGGCCCGCCTGATCCCAGACCTGTTCCTGGCGCGCATGGTTGTCGGTGACTGAGAAGGCCATGAGCTGTTCGAGCGTCATGCCATCCTCGCCATAGACCTCGAGCAGGTTGGGTGAGACCGAGGCGAGCCGCAGGCGCTGGCGCACGGTCGAGACCGAGACGAAGAAGCGGGCCGCGATGTCCTCCTCGGACAGACCCGCCTCGATCAGCGCGCTGAAGGCGCGAAACTGGTCGAGCGGATGAAGGGCGACCCGCATGACGTTTTCGGCGAGTGAGTCTTCCTCGGCGATGCCCGCTTCGCGCACCACGCAGGGGACCGGCTGGTCCTTCGCCATCCGTTTGGTCTTGACCAGCAGTTCGAGTGCCCGGAAGCGGCGACCGCCCGCCGGCACCTCGAACTGGCCGGTGTCGTTGCCATTGTCATCGAGCATGGCGCGGACGTTGAGGCTCTGGAGCAGGGTGCGGCGGTAGATGTCGTCGGCCAGGTCCTCGATCGATAGGCCCGCCTTCACGCGCCGGACGTTCTTCTGGCTCAGCACCAGCTGGGAAAAGGGAATGTCGCGCGAAGAACTGAGCACGAGCTTGGGCAATGTCTTGGTCATGGGGTTTCTCCATGACGGGCGGCCCGAAAGACTCTCTCTCAGGCTTCACCCGTCACGAAGCGAAGCGCCGCCCTCTCACTCTGGAGAAGGCAGCGCTACGCAAGAGAAGCATGCCGGACTGACCGGGCTCAATGGACCCGGTCGAGCAACTTCTTGGCCTTGCCCTCCATGTCGAGGCGGGCGTCCTGATGGGTCTTGTCGCGGGCAAGTGCCGTGATGCCCTGCACGAAATCGAAGATGGACTCGGGCGGACGGCCTTCTTCGGCCAGCACAGTCTCGATGATCTTGCCGGTCTCGGCTTTGGAGAAGCCGCGCGCCCGCAGGAAATCGCTGCGGTCCTCGTCGGTGCGGGCGACGATACGTTCGCGCGCTGCCTTGATGCCGTTGACGAATGGCTGCGGCGAGGAGTTAGCAAAGTTGAGAAGTGCCGGGGCCGCTTCATGCGCGAAGCGGTTGGCGGCATACTTGCTGTGGCGGATGCTGATCTCCTCGAAATCCTCCACGCCCCAGAGGTTCCGGTTCTGGCAGACCGCGCGCAGGTAGAAGCTCGCCATGCCAAGCGTTTTTGCCCCGACTTCGGAATTCCAGCAGTAGAACCCGCGGAAATAGAGGTCGGGCGAACCATCGGGCAGTCGCCCCGCTTCGATGGGATTGAAATCGTCGACCAGGAACAGGAACACGTCCCGGTCCGAGGCATAGAGCGTGGTCGTGTCGCGGGTGATATCGACGCGCGGATTGTAGACGCTGGTTGACCAGTCGAGCACGCCGGGCACCTTCCAGCGGGTATCGCCCGTGCCATTTCCGGCGATCTTCTGTACCGCTTCGACGAGTTCATGATCGTAGATCCGGCCATAGTCGGGACCAGTCACGGCGCGCAGTTCCAACCGGCCCCCGGAAACGGGCTCGTCGGTTTCAAGCGTTTTGATCTGCTCGGCCCGATGCGAGGTCAGGCCATATTGCAAGTTGATTGCAGCGAGCGGCGCGGGAAGCTGGCGCAAATAGGCGGCGGGAGCGCCGACCTGGCTCGACAACTGGCCAAAGCTCCAGTGGGTCGGCGTCACCGGCGCGTCGGCACCGGGCAGGATCAGCGCCAGGCGCTCGGGATCGTTGCGGTTCGCCTCGACATGGATCAGCGCGCTTTCGACGACGCGGCTCCGGCTTCGCTCGGAACGCCCGCGCACCGCGCTGGCCAGATCGCCGAGCGAGAGGAACCGCTGATCGTCGGGCCGCGAGAACCATTCCGACGAAACCCGACCGATCCGCTGGCCGCGGGAAACATCGACCTTGTAGCCATCGCTGACATCGCGACGGGCATCGATAACCTGCATGTTCATGGGAAAACCTCCACGACGGGCGGTCGGGAGCCTCTCTCTCGACCCTCATCCCGTCACGGCGAAGCCCGCCAGCCTCTAACTCTCACCATCCATGGATCACGATGCGCGAGCGGCCAGCGAGGTCGCTCGAACAGGAAACCGCACCCTGAAGAGAGGCGGTATCGGTGCTTTGCTCGTGCAGGCGGAAAGCCGGGGTCTGTCGGCTTTCATCGCCTGCGCGTGAAACAATGACCGCCGGTTCAGAGTGCGTGCGGGGCCTTCCTCATCAAATGCCGCGCCCTCAGCAACCATTAGCATGGTGCATTTTTTGCGACCCACGGTTGGTCTCGTCTGACGACGGTGTTGGCGAAGATGAGCAGCTTTCTTGCGCAGGCGATCATGGCGATCTTGTGAGGTTTGCCTGCGGCGGTGA
>JAUYQH010000153.1 GCA_030697365.1 Novosphingobium sp.
GTAGCTCGTAAAGCGCGCCGCAATTGACCCCGATTGATTCCGCTTTGTTCTCGTTTCGAATCATATTCGTTCACCTCGGAGGTGTCTGCGGCTGAGCGCGAGAGCAATTTTTCGAGGTGGCCTATTGTCGCCGCTATCGTCCCGCGGCGCGGCATCCCGAGATGATTGATACCTCGACTAGCCATATCGGCTTCCGCTGCGTGATCCGCTGCTAGCCAGCGGCGCAAGCAGCAGTGACCCCTGGCGCAGAACGGAGCGAAGCCCCTGCGTAACCCATCGCCGCAGGCGATGGGAAAATCGATTCAGCCGGCGCCGACGGAATTGATGCGAGCGTCCTCGAGGATCAGATCTGAAGCGCGCCAACCAGCCGCCATGGCGGGCGCATTAGTGTTACCAGAAACCATGGTAGGGAAGATGGATATATCGGCGACCCGCAGGCCGGTTACTCCGCGAACCTGCAAGCGTTCGTCTACGACGCTGCCGTGGTCAGTGCCCATGCGGCAGGTCCCCACCGCGTGGTAGCCAGGACCGCCCATGGTCCGATAGGCTTCGAGAATTTCTTCGTCAGATGCAATATGAGTCCCGGGAAACGTCTCGGATTCAATCGCGTCGCGCGCCGCGGGCTGCTCCAGGAGCTTACGCATGTAGCGGACGACCCCAACTGCGACCTCACAATCCACGGGGTCAGTCAGGTAATTTGCCATGATGCTTAGAGGGGCTTTCGGGTCCTTGGCGGTAATTCGCACGCTGCCTTTGCTGCGCGGGCGCAGACCATACCCGATGATCGAACCGCCCGGCTGCTTTTCCATGCTGACCTTTGCAGTGAACTGCTCCTGGGCGGCCGTGAGGTCCATCGACGTGGCGCCAATGAAAATCTGCGCGTCCGGGCGATTGGCCCCGTCTCGAACTCGTACAAAGGCCGTCACGTCGTACGGCGGTGCCGCCATGATGCCCTTCTTGGTTGCAAAGTAGCGCGCCGTGTTCAGGAGTAGGCGCCAGCCCACGTGGTCGCGATTCTGCCCATGATCATCCTTGAGCCGGTACTGGATGCGAAACACCAGGTGCTCGCGCAAGTTTTCACCGACCTCGGGGCTGTCGTGCACGACGGGGATATTGAGAGAATCGAGCAGATGCTTGGGCCCTATTCCCGACAATTGCAGCAAGCGAGGCGACTCAATCGTGCCTGCTGACAAGACAACTTCGCGCCGTACCCTGAACTCGAGTGCCTCACCGGCTCTCCGGCACGCGATGCCCACGGCACGCTTGTCTTCGAAAAGTATACGTTCGACCGCGATGTTGGTGAGGATCGTAAGGTTTGGGCGCTTGGCAGCGGGGTCTAGGAAGGCGCGCGCTGCGCTCCACCTGTTGCCAGCACGAATGGTCGCGTTGACGTAGCCGATGCCTTCCTGGCGGGGGGTGTTGCTGTCAGTTTCCACTGGAAGCCCCAATTGCGCTCCGGCGGCAATCATCTTGTCCATCAGCCGCGTCCGGTTGGTGTTCAGTGACACGGAGAGGGGGCCGCCAGCGCCTCGATGCTCGTTTGCGCCGAGCTCGTGGTCCTCCATAGCCTTGAAGATCGGGCCGAGGTCCTTCCACCCCCAGCCCTTAAGTCCCAGTTCTCCTTCCCATTCGTTGTAGTCGTCGGCATGCCCGCGTTGGTACATAAGGCCGTTAATGGAGCTCGATCCCCCGAGGCCGCGTCCTCGAAGCCAAACTTCAGACGACGAGTTGGCGTCAGCACCGCGATGGACTTCGTAGAAGCAACAGTACTTGGTCGTCTCGTAGAGTTTTCCAAGTCCCTTGGGCATTGTGATGAACACGCTGTCATCGAGGGGGCCGGCTTCAAGCAGCAGGACCTTGACGCCTGGATCCTGCGAGAGTCGATTGGCGAGGACGCATCCTGCCGACCCGGCGCCGATGATGATGTAATCGAATGTGTCGCTCATGAGGCCCTCTTGCCCAGTCATTTCTGTGTTGTCTTCAATCCGGTCGAGGCAAACTCAGTCGGAGCGCCGCCGATCTTCAATGTGAGGAGACATGATCTTGACAGCCACGTTTCTCAATGTCAACGGTGATGTCGAAAATGGATGAGTCCGGCAGCTGAACGAGGATCGATCGATGACGAGCTCTAAGCTTTTGGTGGTGCCGTCCTTCCTCGCCATGCTCGTTTCCAGCGGATTGGCAAACGCCCAAGCTGACGCAGCTCGTACGTTAGAAGAGCGCGTCATCGGGCGGACCGTTGCCGAATCGGGACCGCCGGCATGGCCAGACCGGCCAACGGCTCCGAAGGGCGCTCCCAATATCCTGGTTATCATGACTGATGACGTAGGCTTCGGCTCGCCGTCGACTTTTGGCGGTCCTGTGCCAACGCCTGTCATGGACAGTTTGGTCCGGAACGGCGCGCGCTATAACCGCTTCCACACATCCGCCCTTTGCTCGCCCACCCGCGCTGCGCTGCTGACGGGACGCGATCCGCATCAGGTGAGCATGGGTCGAGTCACGAATTTTCCGACTGGTTACGATGGCTACACTACGGTCATCCCCAAGTCCTCGGCCATGATCTCGGAGATACTTCGCCAAGCGGGGTACGGGACAGCCGCGATCGGCAAATGGCATCTTATTCCCGAATGGGAAGAGAGCCCAACCGGCCCGTTTGATCGCTGGCCAACAGGCCAAGGCTTCGAGTACTTCTACGGCTTCAAAGGCGGAAGCGCCGATCAGTTTGCGCCCGACCTGGTGGAGAACACCCGCACGGTGGCCCCGCCTCGAGACGATCCGACTTACATTCTTGAGCGCGATCTTGCCGATCATGCGATCGACTGGATCACAACTCAGCACCAGGTCGCTCCCGGAAAGCCCTTTTTCCTGTACTACGCATCGGGGACCGCTCACGCGCCGATTCAGGCTCCGAAGGAGTGGCTCGAGAAGTTCCGAGGCGCTTTCGATCAAGGCTGGGACGCGGTTCGGGCCGAAACGTTCAAGAGGCAGAAGCGGCTTGGCGTTATCCCTGCCAGTACGGTCCTCACTCCGCGTCCCGCCATGTTCCCGGCTTGGTCTTCGCTGCCGCCGGAACGACGCAAAGTCTATGCACGACTGATGGAAGCCTATGCAGCGCAGGTTGCGTACGCGGATCATGAGGTCGGACGCGTTGTCGAAGCGCTTCGGCGGACCGGTCAGTTGGACAACACGCTCATCGTGTACATCCAGGGCGACAATGGCAGCAGCGCGGAGGGCGGTGCGCAGGGCCTCTTTCAGCAGGAGTCCTTTATCAATCAGTACGACGAGGGCTTCACGTACCTGCAAGCCCATGTCGAGGATCTGGGCGGGCCCAATGCCCATAACCACTATCCGGCTCCGTGGGCATGGGCGATGGACGCACCGTTCCAGTACTATAAACAGGTTGCCTCGCATTTCGGCGGGATTCGCAATGGCATGGTCATTTCCTGGCCATCGCGCATTGCAAGACCAAATGCGGTACGCCAACAGTTCTCCTACGTTTCTGACATAGTCCCCACCATCCTTGACGCAATCGGCCTCCCGATGCCTGGATCCATAGGCGGCTTCCCTCAAAAGCCGATGGACGGCGTCAGCCTCCTGCCAAGCTTCAAGGATGCGGCCGCGCCCGTTGGCCACAAGACCCAAGTCTTCGAGATGATGCAGAATCTTGGGATATATCACGATGGCTGGTGGGCGGGTACGCGGCCGATCGCCAAGGCTTCCGACATCACCAAGGCTCAGAAGACGGACCTCAGCGCTCGCGTGTGGGAGCTGTACAAGGTCGACCAAGACTTCTCACAAAGCCGAGACCTGGCGAGCAAGTATCCCGAAAAGCTGAAGGAGATGGTCGAGCTGTTTTTCAGCGAGGCTGCGCGCAAGCAGATCCTTCCCATCCACGGCATTGGCCAAGGAGCCGAGGGCCGGCCGCGGGTCAATGCGGGCCGGGACACCTTTACGTTCTATCCAGGCCTAACCCGGCTCCCCGAGACGGTGGCACCCCGCCTCATCGGCCATGGATACATAATCGTCGCTGAAGTTGAAGTGAGCGATGTGCCGGCGAGCGGCGTGCTTGTGACTCATGGAGGTCGGTTCGGCGGGTACGCCTTCTATCTGGATCGCGGTAGACCCACCTTCTACTATAACGCCACCGCGCGCCAGACGTACGCAATCAGGGCGACGGGTAGCGTCCCCAGAGGAAGGCACACGATTTCCGCGCAGTTTGTTCCGGATCGCAGCGAGCCTGGAACGGGCGGTACGATGACGATCTTTGTTAATGGCACCCCTGTCGCAAATGGCAGAATCGAGCGCACGCACAAGACCTGGATCTCGAGCTCAGAGGGCTTCGACGTTGGTCAGGACTCGCTTACTCCGATTAATGACGACTACACCGTCACGGGCAGCCGGTTCTCTGGTCGCTTGGAAAAGGTGACCATTGAAATCAAGGATTAGAAAACCGCTGTGATTGACTGATACCAAACAGCGGTAAAGCTGACTCACATTGGGGATTCCCAAAGGGGTGAAAGTCTGAATCTATGTCGGCCTGTTGGAGGGTACGGCCATGGGTGCAGCAATCGGATTGCGGGAAGGCTTTGACGGGGCGGCCTTGAGGC
>JAUYQH010000154.1 GCA_030697365.1 Novosphingobium sp.
CTTGCTCTTGGCGCTGACCTGACGGTTGCGAGCATCGAGATACTGACGCAGATCGTCGATGATTACCCGGCTGCGCTCGGCGCGCACCGATCGACGTTGCTCGGCTGAGCAGCCGCGCACCTCGTTCTCGACGGCGTAGAGGGCGTCACCTCAAGGTTTGTTCGCCAGACAACGATTTAACGGACATAATGTGAACATCTGCGTCAGGCCGCGAGCCGGAGGTACTGATACAGGGTTTCCCGGCTGATACCAAGGTCGCGAGCGATGGCGGCCTTTTGTTCCCCGTCAGCAACGCGCTGCTTCAGTTCGGCCACCTTGTCGTCGGACAGCGATTTCTTCCTTCCGCGATAGGCACCGCGCTGCTTGGCAATGGCAATGCCTTCGCGCTGCCGCTCGCGGATGAGCGCACGTTCGAACTCGGCAAAGGCCCCCATGACCGACAGCATCAGGTTGGCCATGGGCGAATCCTCGCCGGTGAACACCAGGCTCTCTTTGACGAATTCGATTCGGATGCTCCGCTTGGTCAGCAACTGCACCAGCTTGCGCAGATCGTCGAGGTTGCGCGCGAGGCGGTCCATGCTGTGCACGACCGCCGTATCGCCTTCGCGGATGAAGGAGAGCATGGCTTCAAGCTGGGGCCGGTTGACGTCCTTGCCCGATGCCTTGTCGGTGAAGATTTTGTCGAGCGCTAGGCCCTCCAGCTGGCGATCGACGTTCTGGTCGAACGCGCTGACCCGAACGTAGCCGATCCGTTGCCCCTTCATCGCCCGCTCCTGATCAATCTGTCAGGTTGGAATCTATAATGTCGGCTAAGGCGTGTCAAGAAATAGGAATCTGAGCTCTTTCCTGACACCTATCTCAGCGCCGCCCTGACGTCCGGTTAGACTATACTCCACCATGACAATCGCGCGCGATCCAAAGCTGCAGACGAAATGATCGGGATGCGTTTCCCGGGAAACAGCCTGCGATCATGCCGCCTGGGATTTGCGTGGGCGACCGCCGAGCCTACCGTTCACGCGCGAGGCACTTGCGCGAACGAGCGCGCGCTTCATCACGGTCGATCCAAGTTGGTCGGATAGCAATTGCGGCACCGAAATATCTGCATCCAGACAGGCGACATGCAACCCATAGCCCCCGCCTTCCACGGCGATGTGGCCCAGCTCGTCAGGCGTAGCGCATTCCAAGCCGGGAAGGCTCGCCAAGGGAAAGCCAACCACAGCGCCATTGTTCAGGGCGATCATCACCCGCCCGCCGCGGCGATCATAACGTGCAGATACCGCTAGCAACTGGTGCTTCATTCGCTCAGCCGTTTGCCGGGTTATCGTCGCAAACTGGTCTGCCGTTGGAATCTCAAACTCAGCCATGAACTCTTCTCCATTCGTCGCAAACTGCTTCGAGTGATGCTGCGATCGCTGCGCCGATCTCTTTGATATCGATCAGGCGAAATCCCGTCTGGTCAAGGAGCCGCACCGGACCATCAGGGCAGTTCAACTCAAATTTTGCCCTTCCGCCACCTCGCCTGATAGCATGGACATGAGGCGGTGGATGGTCGTTGGCATAGATCGCCACGCGGATGTTTCTGATCGTCAGGACGGTTGGCACAGCGCGGTATAGCAATAACCTAAACAGGCGTCTAGGTTAATTCTGGTGTTTCGGCTGAATGGCAACAACGTGGCGTATTGTGTTGAAGAAGTAGGCCTCGGCGACGTTCGATCAGCGACCCAGATCGCAGGCGAGCGAGGTCCCGCTCCCGATCAGGCCGGTGCGAGGCTCGGCATCGGGGTCATCTTCGCCATCTTCCGGAGGTTCTGGGCCGCGGCGGCGAGGTGGAACTCGTCTTTTGCTCCGTTTGGCCCCCGCAGGCGCAAGCGATCCAGCTTCAGGATGTGCTTGAGATGGGCGAACAGCATCTCGACCTTCTTCCGTTGGTGGCGTGACACGAGATACGCGTCAGTGGTGGCGATATCCCGTGCGAGGTCGCGTGCGCCTTCGTGGATCGATCGGGTGACCTTGCGAGCGGGCATGTTGGGTGTGCATCGCTGCCGGAAGGTGCAGTCATGGCAGTCCTGCTGACGCGCGCGATAACGGATCGACCCGTCCTTATCGATGCCCGCGCGCGGCGTGCTGAAGTTGCGATTGGACCGCCGCAGGCGATTGCCACTGGGGCAGATGTAGCTGTCGTCTTCATGGTCATAGATGAAGTCGGCGCGCTCGAAACTGCCATCGCTCCGGGCAGACTTGTCGAACACCGGGATATGCGGCTCGATGCTCTTGTCCTCCACCAGCCAGGCCAGGTTGGCCGCAGAGCCATAGGCCGCGTCGGCCACGAGCCGCTCGGGCCAGATGCCGAAGCGCTCCTGAGTTCGTTCGATCATCCTGCGCTGGGCGGTCACCTCGGCCTGGCGGACCGATGTGGTCGCTTCGACGTCGACGATCACCGCATGATCGAGGTCGATCAGATAGTTGGTGCTGTAGGAGTAGAACGCCGCCTCGCGCGTGGCCGCGGTCCAGCGCGACGCAGGGTCGGTGAGGTTGATCCGCTTGGGTGTCACCGGCGTCGAAGCGCCGAACGCCGCATCGTCGAGCACTTCCAGATACTCGCGCACGGCACGGCCGACCGCCTCGGGCGGCAAGCCGTCCTCGCCCGGCACCGAACGCTGGCGGTGAACATCGGCGCGGATGAGGCTGGCATCGACCGCGAAGCCTTCGCCGCCAACCAGTCCTTCGGCCATGCAGCGCTCGACGGTCATCTCGAACAGTCGCCGCAGCAGATCGCTGTCGCGGAACCGGCCATGCCGGTTCTTCGAGAAGGTCGAGTGATCGGGCACCGCCGCCTCGAGATCGAGCCGACAGAACCAGCGGTAGGCGAGGTTGAGATGCACTTCCTCGCACAGGCGCCGCTCCGACCGAATGCCCATGCAGTAGCCGACGATTAGCATCCGGATCATCAACTCGGGATCGATCGAAGGCCGCCCGATCTCGCTGTAGTAGGCCTTCAGGTGCTCGCGGAGGCCACCCAGATCGACAAACCGGTCGATTGATCGCAGCAGGTGATCCGCTGGCACATGATCCTCGATGCTGAAGCTGTAGAACAGCGCTTCTTGCATCACAGTTCGTTCGCCCATCATCAGCAAATCTCCCGATAACGGGATCAGTGAATCAGGACTTTAGCCCCACCGCAAGGGCGAGTTTTTCAACAGAATATGGCGCTTTGCTGGCGTTGAGTTTGAGATTCGACCCCTGCCATATTCGCCAGTAACCTCGCTCCCGCGACTCAGCGGGAGAACGGAATGGCGAGGCGTCAACTTTTGACGGTAGACGAGCGCCGACGTCTGTTCGATCCTCCCGCAGATGAATCCGCGATCATCGGGCACTACACGCTCTCATCTGAGGACATGGAGTTGGCCGGTCGCCGCTATGGCCCCGCAAGCCGGCTTGGCTTGGCCGCACAGGTTGCCTTGATGCGCCATCCGGGCTTTGGCCTGCAAGCCGAGACTGGCGTTCCCGGTGCCATTCTTCAGTATCTGGCGGCCCAGCTGTTCGTCGATGCCGCTGCCTTCGAGCTGTATGGTCAGCGCGCGCAAACGCGGGGCGATCATGGCGACCTCGTGGCGCGCTATCTCGGGCTGCGACCGTTCCGGGACGGCGACCTTACGACTGCTTTGGCACTGGCGGTAAAAGCCGCTGAGCGCACCGACAAGGGCGAGCCAATCATTCGTGCGCTGATGGAGGGATTGAAGAGCGAACGCTTCATTCTGCCCTCGCCCAACACGCTGGAGCGCACCGGCATTGCTGGAAGAGCACGGGCGCGCAAAGCTGCAGCTGCCGAAATCGTGGGCGGTCTTGGTGCAGCAGTAATGACCAAGATCGACGATCTGGTCGTCAACAATGCCAGCTTCGGCATGACCCCGCTGGCTTGGCTGCGCAATTTTGAGGAGGCGCCGACGGCGACCAACATAAACGGGTTGCTCGAACGCCTGCGCTATGTGCGCGACATCGGCATCGATCCGTCGGTTGCCAAGGCCATTCCCGAATTCCGCTTCACGCAATTGGTCCGCGAAGGCGGCGTTGCTCCGGCCTTCCTGCTTTCGGACTACAGCATCAACCGGCGGCGCGCGACGCTGACTGCTGCGGCCATCGACCTCGAAGCCAAACTCGCCGATGCCTCGATTCAGATGTTCGACCGGATCATCGGCGGCATGTTCACCCGCGCCCGGCGGGGCCGCGAGCGCCGCTATCAGGACAGCATCCAGTCGGTGGGTCAGCTCATGCGGCTGTTCGGTGCGACGATCAATGCACTCGATGAGGCTGTCCAACAGGGCGGCGATCCCCTGCAGTTCATCGACGACATGGTGGGCTGGCACCGGCTTGTCGCGGCCAAGCCGCAAGTTGACGCGCTTGCTGATCTGGCGGGCGAGGATGCGCTGGTCAAGGCGACCGAACGCTACGCCACATTGCGGCGCTTCAGTCCCGCATTTCTCGACACATTCGTGTTTAAGGCAGCGGGAAGCCGATCGCAGCTGATCAAGGCCATCGACGTTCTCCGCGAGGCAAATCAGCGCAAGGCCCGCGATCTGCCCGAGGGCGTTCCGATGCCATTTGCCAACAAGCAATGGAAACGACTGATCACGGAAGGCGGGCGCGTTGATCACCGGCGCTACGAAACCGCCATCGCCGCAATGTTGCGCGACGGATTGCGTGCGGGCGATGTCTGGGTCGAGGGAACGCGCAATTTTCAGCGCTTCGATGCCTATCTGCTGCATACGCGCGATGCCGCGAAAGTCGCAGAGCTGCTCCCGTTCGAGACCGATGCCTCCGCCTATCTTGCTGACCGGGCGAGGAACCTTGACTGGCGGCTGCGCCGCTTTGCCAAGCAACTCAAGGGCGGCAAGCTCGAAGGTGTTTCGGTGGAACGCGACCGGCTGAAGCTGGAACAGTTGCCGCCGGTCACCCCGCCGGAGGCAGAGGCGCTCGATCGTCGGCTCGATACCTTATACCAAACAGCGGTAAAGCTGACTCACATTGGGGATTCCCAAAGGGGTGAAAGTCTGAATCTATGTCGGCCTGTTGGAGGGTACGGCCATGGGTGCAGCAATCGGATTGCGGGAAGGCTTTGACGGGGCGGCCTTGAGGC
>JAUYQH010000155.1 GCA_030697365.1 Novosphingobium sp.
GCCCATTCGGGCCGTCGCGCCCTCGCCATGGACCACCTCCCGGCCGTATACTGCCACCGGCCCAACATGGTGTCCACTTTTTCGGGGCAAGATCGCCATACCCTATCCCGTTGCGGCCTAACATGGAAATGGAGCTGCCGAGCCGCGGCGTATTACATTCGTGCGGTGTCCTCGGCGCCAGATTGGGCGCCGCGGCTCGCAGCTCATTTCCGGTCTTGTTAGGCAGCAACATGGCGGACGAATGAAGCTTCCTCCCTGGCTCCGCATTCTTTGGTGGCTGCTACTAACCGGGGCCGGTATTGCCTTCCTGGCCCTAAGGCGCTCGTCACTCTTGGCCGGTGCGCCGTCAACCTTTGACCTGGCGGTCTTCGTCATAACCGGTGGCCTCGTCCTGGCCCCCCTATTCAGCGAAGTGACGCTTTGGGGGGTAACGCTGAAGCAACTCGAGAAAGCTAGCGACGAGATCAAGAGGGAGCTCACGAGCCTTAGGTTGCAGGTTACTACCGCTGTTCAAGCGAGTAGCTCCGTTTCTCAGCAGTTTCACCTCGGCACGCCTCCTCCCGACAGTGCATTGCCCGCACTTGAGGCGCGCATACAGGAGGTGGTCCGCCGGGAGCTTGATTCAACGCGGCCGCCAACGGAGGTCTTACCCGCGCCTTCCGCTCCTCCGGCTATGGTGGACGCGCTATTCCGAATCCGGTACGACCTGGACCGCGAGATAAGGCGCATCGCAACCGGGCGACAGCTCGGGCGCGCACCAGGATTCGACGGTCACCAGTCCACGATCGCTCTAGCGCGACTGTTAGAGAGCGACGGGATTCTACCTGAGGCATTGGCGGACGGAATCCGTGAGGTGTATTCAGTATGCTCCCGGGCGATCCACGCTGAACCTGTCACCGACCGACAAGTGGCATTCGCAAAGCTTATCGGGTCGCAGATACTGCTTGCGCTGCCCCGCCTCGCGTGACCCGTTGCTGCCTAACTATGCGTTGAAGCTGTCGGCGCGGCCCGCCGTCGTATACATTGCCTTGGCTATCGGTGGCCGCGCCGCAGCTTAACGCTATTCGTTAGGCAGCACAGTCCGGAGGTGCGGTTGAAGATCACAGAGTTTGTAAGGCGGGCGGACGAAGTCATCGCGCTCGGCCAACGCGTCGCAGCGACGTCCGGCGGTACCCGATACGGCGGTACATACGTAGACGGACGGTTGTTCGGTGAATTCCGCACGGCCTCCCTGTCGCTATTGCGGAACCTCTTCGGACAGAATCACCCGTTCTTCAGCGACTTCGATAAGCGGGTCGAAATCGAGGGGCAGAGCGCTGTCGAGACAGGCCTTGGCATCTTGAGCGCCGCAAGAGGAGAGCTCGCCGGCGGGTGGCATGTTACCGCTACGAGCATTGTGTCGGCGGAGGTGTTCTCCGACTTTCTGGAAATGGCGAAGCACCTGCTCGATCAACACTACAAGGATCCGGCGGCGGTCTTGGTTGGGGGCGTGCTTGAGGAGCACTTGCGGCAATTGTGCCGCCGCGAGGGAATTGCAGTAGAGTCGGCGGTTCAAGGCTCGCCAGTGGCCAGAAAGGCCGATGCCCTAAATGGAGACCTCGGCAATGCTTCAGCCTATAGCAAGCTGGATCAGAAAGCTGTCACCGCATGGCTCGACCTTCGCAACAAAGCGGCCCATGGGAAGTACACGGAGTACACGGAGGAGCAGGTGAACCTGATGTACGGCGGTGTTATTGACTTCATGGCCCGGAACCCTCTGTGACTGTGCTGCCTAACAAGCAAATGAAGCTGTCAAGCCGGCTGGCCGCGCTGGCGGTCGGCGCAGCCCTACTGTATTCTCGTGGAGCCAGCGCGGCCAAAGCGCCGGCTTGCAGCTTATTTGCGATCCGTTAGACGGTAAACCGACACAGTACCGAAGGGAGGTTGGATCGTGGCCTTAGAATGGAAGGATGAATACTCTACTGGTGTAGACAAGGTAGATGAGCAACACCGGAAACTGTTCGCATTTCTCAATGACTTGGAAGAATTCATAACTCAAGGAATTGATAGTGGCCCCAAAGTGGACAGCTTGCTCGTTTCCCTGGCGACAGATGTCCAAACACATTTCTCGTTCGAGGAACATTGTATGAAGCAATACAATTGTCCGGTCGCGCGGGAAAACAAGGAAGCGCATAACGAATTTCTTCGCCAATTTGGAAACTTTCAACACGAGTACAAGGCGAAGGGCTCAAGTGTGTCGTTGCTTAAGAAGCTTCACGAAACGGCAGAAAGCTGGGTTGTAAACCATATATGCAATATTGATATCCATCTTAAGTCTTGTGTGGGTAAGGGAGAGGATTGAAGGTCCAAATCAGCTGATTATGGTCTAACTACGGGTGAGCCTGTGCGAAAACACCGTTCTGAGCACCCCTAAGTTGTTGATTTACAACGCTGCCACTGCTGCCAAAGTGGCGTTTTCACACGGGCTCGGGTTGAAGCTGACGGCTGGCCGCGCCGGCTGACCAGCGGTAGGTTGTTAGGGAACGGCGCACCGGCGCGGCCAAGGCGCCGGCTCGCAGCTTAACCCTATTCGTTAGGCAGCACGCATTATGACCGACGCTGAGTGTCGCTGCATGAATCCACCGTTCAACCATGCCGATTTCAAGACCACACGGATCGGTGTTGACGAAGCCGGTGGCCGGTTCGCCGAGGTGAGTATCGAGCGGTGCAGGCGGTGCGGCCAGCGGTGGCTTCGCTACTTCTTCGAGATTGAGGGGCTCTCACGCTCGGGCCGGTGGTACCGCGGTGCCATCTCGAGGGAACAGGCCAAGCAGGCAACTCCTGCGAATGGCCTGACGACCCTCAGCGGCCTCGGCTGGCACTTCTATGGGGGTAGTTATTTCGACACCGCCGGTGGGCGAAGTTCTGTGCCGCTGAGTCCTGAGGTTCTCTGACCACTCGCGTGCTGTGTAACTACGGGTGAGCCTGTGCGAAAACACCGTTCTGAGCACCCCTAAGTTGTTGATTTACAACGCTGCCACTGCTGCCAAAGTGGCGTTTTCACACAGGCTCGGGTTGTAGCTGACGGGCCGGCTGGCCGCGCTGGCGTGCGGGGTTCTCGAGCTGTAGCGTTGTAACGCGGGGCCAGCACGGCCAAGGCGCGGGCCCGCAGCTAAACCCTGTTCGTTAGGCGCCCACGGCCCACAGATCTCAGGAGGGATTCATGAAAGCACCCTTCGTCAGCGCACTCCTTTCGTTGACCCTTGCCTGCGCAAACCCGACCGGCCTGATCGGCGGCCACTTGGCGGTGCAGGCCGCCCCACCCGTCTTGGAACTCACCAATCAGAGTCCAGCTTCCATCTACTCCTTCACAATCGAGCGAGACGCGGCGGCGTACACCGACTGGGCACCCTGCAACGACCCGGCGCGGTGCAGCCCCCTCAGACCCGGTGCAAGCATGGCGGTGCCGTACACGCAGATCGCTGGCTATGCCTCCGGTGCCAGTGAGGCGATCGTGTACTGGTGGCACCTAATTGCCGGCGGCGAAACGGGGTTCCGGCCCGACAGCATCCGGGCGGTCGTCGTCGCCCTTTGATTGCCGCGTGAAGCGCCTAACTACGGATTGAAGCTGACGGGGGCCGGCTGGCCGCGCTAGCGAGCGCCCTCCTCGGCTTGTAGTGTGGAAGGACAAGGTCAGCGCGGCCACAGCGCCGGCTTGCAGCTTTGCGCTGTCCGTTAGGCGAAAGGCCTGATTCCGGACCTCGCCACAGTCAGGACCGGATAGCTCGTAAGCATGGAGAGCCGGGGAGATGACATCGAGATATGACATCGTGATCGTGGGGGCCGGCATCGCCGGCTCGTCCAGTGCGATCGCTCTTGCGCCGGACGGCTACCGTATCTTGCTCTTGGACCAGGCGCTGTTCCCTCGCGACAAGCCCTGTGGCGAAGGCATCATGCCACAGGGCGTCCAGATTCTAGCGGAGCTTGCACTCTTGCCGGAGATCCTTGCCCGTGGCGGGGCGAAGGTTCGCGGAATGCGGTATTGGAACCGCCAAGGTGTCCTGGCGCAGTCGGACTTCCCGCCTACCGCCGGCGGCACCTCCTTCGGCCTCGTCATGCGGCGCTACCAGCTGGACAACCTGCTGCTGGAGAGAGCTGCGTCCTTCACGAACGTCACGGTGCGCCAGGGATTTCGCGTAACGGACGTTGTACAGGAGGACGGGGGCGTCAAAGGAGTCGGCGGGCATGCGATCGACTCCCCGAACCAGCGCGAAGTGTTCCATGCCCCCCTGACCATCGGGACCGATGGGCGCTATTCCGTGTTCCATGCCGCTTGTGGGCTCACCAAGACCGATCTTCGGCGCAGGCGCTTCGGCGTGACCGGTCACCTACAAGGGGTTGAAGGCACGGGTTCCTATGTCGAGGTTCTGCCTTGTCCTGGCGGCGAGATCTATGTCGCCCCCTGCGCGGACGGGATAACGCTCGTCGCCATCTTGCTCGAAGCAAGAGCAATGCCGTTCTTCAAGGGCGATCTCGCTGGTCGATACGCTGGCTTCCTACACGACATTAACGGTTTCAGGGAGCGCATCACGAAGAGCGAGTTGGTCCCCCCTGTGGCTGCTGTTGGGCCGCTGGGCTTTACGATCGAGCCCTGCTACCGGCCGGGCCTCCTTCTCATCGGCGACAGCGCGGGGTTCTTAGACCCCATCACCGGAGAGGGAATGACGCTCGCGTTGAAGAGTGTGAAGGCCGTCGTGCCTCTCATCAAAGAGGCGTTCGCCGTCGGCAGTTTTGACGTGGAACTCGGACAGCGACATGCGCAGGACCGCTTCCAAGTCATCGAGGATGTCTTCCGGTTCACTCAGCTGCTCCTGAATCTTTCCCAGTACAGATTCATCGCCGACCGCGCCGTTCGCCGGCTCAGTCATGATCAGCGGCTGTTTCAGAAGCTTCTGGGCGTCGTGACCGGGAGCCATAGGTACCGGGACATTTCGTTGGGTGAGAAAGCCGCCCTCCTGATGGGATGACCAGGAGCGTGCGCGACATGACATGACAACTCGTGGCTAGACTTGCGGTCTGTACCCGGTGCGGCATAACCAGCGTTTGCAGCTGCCGGCGGGTTCCGCCGGAGCGATCTCGGGGCGCGCCGCCGCGCGGTGAAGGCTCAACGGCAGTTGTCCAGGAGGTGCTTCGTGGCTGCCGCCGTTCGGGGGCACCTCAGTCACTGTGGCCGGCGGCCCCGCCGCAGCTGAAACACGATCCGTTAGCGCGCACCCATTACACAGGCAGGGTTGTTCGGATCGATGTGCCGCTCGATGACGGCGTGTTCTCTGCCCTCCAGTCGATGAACCCTGCGGCATCGGCGCGCGCGGCGGCGCGCAAACCTAGCCAGGTCGTGCGTCTGGACGTGCTGCTCGCGCGCCCATGAGTCAGCCACCTGCTGGCGGAGTTCTTCCGGTTCAAAGTTCGCCAGCTCATGCTCGACGTGCGACATCAAAAAGCGACCGCCGGGCACACCGCTGGACACGATGTATTGGGCGGCTTGTCCGGGGAAGTCCACGGCGAGTTGCAACGTGACAAGTGCGCCGTACGAGTGGCCCAACACGGCGTACTTGTCGAGCCCCATCGAACTCGCTAACCGGCCAACGTCTTTCGCGTTCTGCTCCAGCGTCCAGGTATCCTCGGGCGGTCGCCCCGAGCGGCCATTGGCGCGCTGGTCCACCAGGACGAGCCGGTAGCGGTCGGTGAGCGCGTCGAGGTAGTCGCCGTACATGTGGTGGTCGAGGCCCGGTCCGCCGTGTAAGACGATGAGTGGATAACCCCTGCCGCGTTGCACGACGTACAGGCTGGTGTCGCCAATGTCAATCAACTGGCTTTCTTCACCATTCATAGTTGCCCTCGCATCCACAGCCCAAAGAAGAGATTAGGAGGCCCTCAGGTGCGACAGAGTCTAGAGTAGAAGTGCGACAGGATTTAGAGAACTCACCGACCCTCGCTCTCAACGCCTGCGCCCAACCCCTATCAGGACCCCGCGAGTGTAGCTGAACTGCGAGCCGAACTGGCTCTGGAGCTTCTCCCGCGCGCTTGCCAGAAAACGACTCCAGCCGTCGGAGCCCAGAGCCTGCCGCGCAAATCGTCCGCCAGAACCGAGCTCGCGGTCGCGGAGGTAGAGCTCTAGGGAGAAGGCACAATCCAGCTCGACTGTGTGGACCGCGACCGCGGTGAATCCAGCTTCCGCCAGGGCGGTCTCGAAGTTCGAAGCGTCCCCGAAAAAAGCCTCGTGCGGCGCGATCTGGCCTTCCGCGGCCCGAACGGCTCGTTCGGAGACCGCGTCCGCGAGGAGTTGGGCCCACGCCTGGCTGTATGGGTCCGTGTTGGCCGCCCAACTGGCGCCGCCGAAGACGCCGGACGGCTTCAGAACGCGCAGCACTTCTGCCAGGCCGCGTCGGTAATCCAGAACGTGGGAGAGCACGAAACTGGCGGTTGCGGCATCGAACATTCCCGTGCCGAACGGCAGGTCTGCAGCATCGCCAGTCACCACACGGAGATTCGGCATTGCTGTTCTGGCCCGGGCCAACATCCGGGAGGATCGATCGCACCCGACGAGACAGCGGAGCTCAGACGCACGGGCACCTAGGGCCCTGGGAACCAGGCCCGTTCCTGTCCCGATATCGAGCACCCTCCCAGCCGACTGAACACCTATCAGAGCCCAGAGATGCCCGGCGACGGCTTCAAAGCGGGGTCCCCAGACCTCGTCGTACCGGTCGGCGATGACATCATATGGACGCCAGTCGCCCACGTTCTCCAACGCCATGGAAGCGCTATTGCGGTTGCTGAACCGTCCGCAGATAAGGCTTGTGCGTCTTGAACCCCTGCGGGTACTTCTTTTTCGCGTCCTCATCGGAGACCGAAGTCGGGATGATCACGTCCTCTCCCGGTTTCCAGTTCACGGGCGTCGCCACCGCGTGCTTGCCGGTGAGCTGGACCGAGTCCAGCAGCCGCAGCACCTCGTCGAAGTTCCGACCGGTGCTCATCGGATAGACGATCATCGCCTTGACCTTCTTGTCCGGCCCGATGACGAAGACCGAGCGCACGGTGGCGTTGTCCACCGCGGTGCGCTTCCCGCCCGCCGCGTTCGGGTGGAGCATGTCGTACAGTTTCGCGACGGCCAGGTCGGCGTCGCCGATCATCGGATAGTTGACGGCGTAGCCCTGCGTCTCCTGGATGTCGCCCTTCCACCGTTCGTGGTCGCTCACCGGGTCCACCGAGAGGCCGATGATCTTGGCGTTGCGCTTGTCGAATTCGGGCTTGAGGCGCGCCATGTAACCCAGCTCGGTGGTGCACACCGGCGTAAAGTCTTTCGGATGCGAAAACAGGATCGCCCACTTGTCGCCGATCCACTCGTGGAAGTGGACCGTGCCCTCGGTCGTCTCGGCCTTGAAATCGGGGGCTTCGTCACCGATACGGATAGTCATCTCAGCTCTCCTTTCACCCGCCAGGCGGGTCTCCGTTGTTAAGTGTGGCCTGGTTAGAAATAGGTCGCGATGCTGAACAGAATGCCCGCCCTGTCGCTGGGATTGTTGAACCGGTCCCGGTTGCGGCCCCTGACGTAGTCCAGCTTGAGCGCCGTGTCCTCAGTCGGGCGAAAGTTGAGGCCGAAGCTCAGCTGCCGGGCCATGTCGCCGGCGATGTCCGTGTCGAAGTCCACGATGTCCAGCCGCACTCCTGCCGCGAAGAACGAATTGGGCATGGTCCGCACCAGACCGCGCGCGAAGGGCCGCATGACCTGCAGGTAGAGGCCCCGCTGGCTCGACGCGTAGATACCGAGCAGGCCTTCCGGGATGCCGATACTCGCCGTCGCGGCTTCACCCAGAACCCTGAAATCCGCCATCGTCGCCTCGATATCCAGCGCCCAGATCGACAGGTCGCGACGCCGGTCAACGGCCAGGCCCTCGTCGTTGAAAACGTTGTAGGCGCCGCGGTGACCCGAGACGCCGACCTCGAAACCGACCCGGGGGCTCCACGCCACGCGGCCGACCAGAGCCGGCGACGCGTTGTTGTCCTCGAAGTTGCGCCGGCCGAGCGGGATGCGCGTGCCGTCGGGCGAGGCATTGAGCAGGCCGTCGTGGAACCCGTTCGTGGCGTACAGCTCGTAGGTCAGGCGCGCGCTGCCGCCGAGGCCGAACCGGCCGAGCACGCCGAGTCCCGGCTCCGAGAGCGCGACACCCAGCAGCTCGGTCGCGACGAGCGGCCGGTCGGTAAACTCGTTGCGCGGGCTGTCGTGCGAAAGGTTGAATCGGCCGAGCGGCGAGAGGACAATCCCGGCGCGCACCGTGAGCGACGGATGGATCCCCACGTCGATGGCGGCGTACTCGATCGTGATCTCCTCACCGCCCTCCTCGAACTCGAGCTCGGCGCCGATGCGGACGAAGTCACTCACCTGGGTAGCGGTGAAGATGTTCCAGCGCCGCAGGAGGAAGCCGGCCTCGTCGGTGACGCCGTCCACCCGCTCCCATCGCGTGTGCGCCTCCGCGTAGCCGCCGATCGCGGTGCGCCCCAGCAGCCGTCCCAGATACGGCTTGTCGTATACGCCCCCCTCGACGAACGGGCGAACCGTGCGCGTGGTGTCCTGCGCAGCCAGCGGTGGGGCGAGAAGCAGCATCGCGGCTGCGAGGCCGCCGGTGGCCAGTTTGCCGCGGGCCCTTACCATAGGCCCGGGACCAACCGGTATCGGGTTCGCGTGGCATACTCGGAGTAGCCCTCGAGGTTGGCCTTGAGGA
>JAUYQH010000163.1 GCA_030697365.1 Novosphingobium sp.
ATCCGCCAACTGAATCACGACGCGCCGCCAGGCGCCAGCCCCTCCGTGTGCGCGCGTGCGAATCCGCAAGGTTTTCCACAAAATCGGCCGGAAGCTTGCGATTCCCAATACTTCAAATGTCGGTTTTTCATAACCCGATCAGCATGTTACGAGTTTTTCACGGGCGACTCTATAAGCTGCCCTAAAGGACATATTTGATTGCTGAAGGGTTCTGATAGTCAGTTTTTCATTAACAAGATTTCGCATTGAGAGAGGAAGCCACGGCCTTACAAACATTGGAATTTACACCGCGGCTGCTAGCTTTGCATCTCGAAGCGAAGACCACGGTTTGTCAATGTCTACCAATAAGGCATGCAACAAGGGACTTATTGCAACTGTAAATCGGAAACGGAGGACTTCGATGTGAGAAGTTTGCGATTTCACTTGAGCCTGTCGGGTGCCAAGGGGCGAGTTCGGTCTGCAGCAGCCTTGCATCGAGGGATGCCGGGCAAAGCGAGCGCCAATGTCTTCCCCGACTGAGTTCAGGCGCGACGGCGGGCAGCGCTCGTCGGTCCGTTCCGGCGACCCGCCCGGGCTGGTCAGCAGTCTTCGCACTCTGGCTCGCGCCATGCTTGCCCTGACGGACGGCAACGAGGCCCACACCGGCATGAACGGTCACGGCGCGGGCGATCGCCGCCAGTGGGGCAAGCTCGCCTCGAACATCTATCACGAGCGCACGCGCAGAGCGGACTTCTTTCCCGCCGAACTTTTCGGCGAGCCCTCCTGGGATATCCTGCTCGACCTGTTCCATGCCGCCAAGGCCAGCGAACTGCGCTCAATCAAATCGGTATGTTTGTCGTCGCGCGTTCCGGAGGCGACCGCGCTGCGCTACATTGACCAGCTGGCGGCGCATGGGCTGGTCGAGCGAAGGCCCGACAAGACCGACGCACGCCGCAAATTCCTGAGCCTGACTCCGATCGGGATGCGCGGGATGCAGGACTATCTGTCCTCGATGCCACCGCTGGGAGACACCGGCGAAGATCTCATTCGCTATCTCGTCATGGATGGGTGATCCCGGATCGATGGCCCATTGTCCGGCTTCGCTTGACTTGCTGCAGCGCAACACTATCAGCGCCGGCGGGCCACGCGGTCCCAACGCCGCGCGAGCTCTCTGCAAGGAGAGACTACATGACTGCCACTGCTCCCGCGCGAAAACCCGCGCGGCCGTACTTTTCTTCAGGTCCCTGCGCCAAACCGCCGACCTGGTCTGCTGACAAGCTCGCTGTCCAATCGCTCGGTCGCTCGCACCGCGCGAAGATTGGCAAGGCGCGCCTTCAGTATTGCATCGACCTTATGCGAGAAGTGCTCCAGCTTCCCGAGACGCATCGCATCGGCATCGTCCCCGGTTCGGACACCGGTGCGTTCGAGATGGCGATGTGGACGATGCTGGGCGCCCGCCCGGTGACGGCGCTGGCGTGGGAGAGCTTCGGCGAGGGCTGGGTGACCGATGCGGTCAAGCAGCTCAAGCTCGATCCCACCGTCATCCGCGCCGATTACGGTTCGCTCCCGGACTTGGGACAGATCGACTGGTCGAACGACGTGCTGTTCACCTGGAACGGCACCACCAGCGGAGTCAGGGTTCCGAACGCGGACTGGATCGCCGCCGACCGCGCGGGCCTGTCATTCGCCGACGCGACCAGCGCGGTCTTCGCCTATGACATCGACTGGGCGAAGATCGATGTCGCGACTTTCTCGTGGCAGAAAGTGCTCGGCGGAGAGGGCGCGCACGGCGTTCTGATTCTCGGTCCGCGCGCGGTCGAGCGGCTGGAGAGCCATACCCCCGCGTGGCCCCTGCCCAAGGTGTTCCGGCTGGTTTCCAAGGGCAAGCTGGCGGAGGGCGTGTTCAAGGGTGAGACGATCAACACGCCGTCGATGCTGGCGGTCGCAGACGCGATCTTCGCGCTCGAATGGGCGAGGGGGCTAGGCGGTCTCGACGGCCTCAAGGCGCGCTCCGACGCCAATGCGAGGACGCTCGACAAGATCGTGGCTGAGCGCGGCTGGCTGGGCCACCTCGCGGTCGATCCGGCGACCCGTTCGAAGACATCGGTGTGCCTGACGGTCGAGGGTGCCGACGAAGCGTTCATCAAGGCCTTCGCCAAGCTGCTGGAGGATGAAGGCGCGGCCTTCGACATTGCCGGCTACCGCGACGCCCCGCCGGGCTTGCGGATATGGTGCGGCGCGACGGTCGACACTGCCGATATCGAGGCGCTCGGCCCATGGCTCGACTGGGCTTGGGCCTCGCTCAAATCCTGACAAGCATTGCCCTCTCCCCTTCAGGGGAGAGGGTTGGGAGAGGGGGCGTCCCCCGCCCATCCGCAACCAAGGGCCGGCTAAGAGACATTCCCCTCTCCCCGGCTCTCTCCCCTGAAGGGGAGAGGGAGATTTCGATGACCAAGCCCCGCGTACTCATTTCCGACAAGATGGATCCCAACGCCGCCGCGATCTTTCGCGATCGCGGATGCGAGGTCGACGAGATCACCGGCGAAACCCCCGAGCAGCTGATCGCCCGGATCGGCGACTACGACGGCCTCGCCATCCGCAGCTCGACCAAAGTGACCAAGGCGGTGCTAGATGCCGCGACCAACCTGAAAGTCGTCGGCCGCGCCGGGATCGGGGTCGACAACGTCGATATTCCCGCAGCTTCGGCCAAGGGCGTGGTGGTGATGAACACCCCGTTCGGCAACTCGATCACCACCGCCGAGCACGCCATCGCGCTGATCTTCGCGCTTGCCCGCCAGCTCCCCGAAGCGAACGAGCAGACCCAGGCGGGCAAGTGGCCGAAGAACGACTTCATGGGCGTGGAAGTCACCGGCAAGACGCTCGGCCTGATCGGCGCGGGCAACATCGGCTCGATCGTCGCCAGCCGTGCGCTGGGACTGCGGATGAAGGTCATCGCGTTCGATCCGTTTCTCACCCCCGAGCGTGCGGTGGAGATGGGCGTGGAAAAGGCCGATCTCGACACCCTGTTAGCCAGGGCGGACTTCATCACGCTCCACACGCCCCTGACCGACCAGACTCGCAACATCCTGAGTCGAGAAAACTTGGCCAAGACGAAGAAGGGCGTACGCATCGTCAATTGCGCACGCGGAGGGCTGATCGACGAGGCGGCGCTCAAGGATGCGCTCGACAGCGGCCACGTCGCGGGCGCCGCGCTCGATGTGTTCCAGACCGAGCCGGCCAAGGACTCGCCGCTGTTCGGCACGCCCAACTTCATCTGCACCCCGCATCTGGGCGCGAGCACGAACGAGGCGCAAGTCAACGTGGCGTTGCAGGTTGCCGAGCAGATGGCCGACTACCTCGTCAACGGCGGGGTCACCAACGCGCTCAACATGCCGAGCCTCAGTGCCGAGGAAGCGCCCAAGCTGCGCCCCTACATGGCGCTGGCCGAAAACCTGGGCTCGCTTGTGGGCCAGCTGGCGCACGGCAATCTCGACAAGATCAGTATCGAGGTCGAGGGCGCCGCGGCGCAGCTCAATCCCAAGCCGATCACCGGGGCGGTGCTGGCGGGGCTTATGCGGCGCTATTCGGATACGGTAAACATGGTCAACGCGCCCTATCTCGCCAAGGAGCGCGGGCTCGACGTGCGCGAGGTGCGGCACGACCGCGAAGGCGTGTATCACACGCTGGTTCGCGTTTCGGTCGAAACCAGCCAAGGGACCCGCTCGGTTGCCGGCACCTTGTTCGGCAACACCCAGCCGCGGCTGGTCGAGATCTTCGGGATCGGCATCGAGGCCGAGCTCGAAGGCCACATGCTGTATATCGTCAACGAGGACGCGCCGGGCTTCATCGGCCGGATCGGGACGCTGCTGGGCGAGAGCGGGATCAACATCGGCACCTTCAACCTCGGTCGCCGCGAAGCGGGCGGCGAAGCGGTGCTGCTGCTTTCGGTCGATCAGGCGTTGACCGAGGACTTGCTCAAGAAGGCGTGCGAACTGCCCGGGGTAAGGACGGTCAAGGCGCTGGCGTTCTAGGCGGGTTTGCGGCAGGGGCCGCATCGCGGCTGAGCCGCGAAGGCAAGAAAGTTTCATGGACGACAGCGATCCCGATCTGCTGCCCGAGGGGCTCGAAGACCGCCTTCCGCGCGAGGCGGCGGCCGGGCAGCGGGTCATGCGTGCAATGCTCGATGCGATGGACGCGCACGGTTACGACCGGGTAACCCCACCGCTGATCGAGTTCGAGCGCAGTCTGGCAGGGCGGATGAGCGGAATCCGCACGCGGCGAATGTTCCGCTTCGTCGATCCCGCCAGCTTGCGCACCCTGGCGCTGCGTTCGGACATCACCCCGCAGGTCGGGCGCATCGCCGAGACCCGGCTGGCCGATGCGCCGCGGCCATTGCGGCTGAGCTACGCCGGGCAGGTGGCGACGATCCGCGGCGATGCGCTCGATCCCGCGCGCGAGCGATTGCAGGTGGGTGCCGAGCTGATCGGCCGCGACACGGTCGCCGCCGCAGCGGAAATCGCGGGGCTGGCGATCGAGGCGCTGGCCGCAGCGGGCGCGCAGGGCATTTCGATCGATTTCACTTTGCCCGATCTGGTCGATACGCTCGCCGCCAGCGCATTGCCGCTTGCGCCGGACCGGATCGAGCTGGTGCGCCGTCAACTCGACGCCAAGGACGCCGGCGGACTGGTTGCCGCCGGGGGAGAGGCCTACCTGCCGTTGCTCTATGCGACAGGGCCGTTCGAGCCGGCGATCGGCAGGCTGGCCGAGATCGATGCAGGCGGAGCGCTTGCAAGCCGGATCGATGGCCTCCGCTCGATCGCAGCAAGGCTTGGCGCGACAGCGAAAATCACCCTCGACCCCACCGAACGCCACGGCTTCGAGTACCAGAGCTGGTTTGGCTTCACCCTTTTTGCCAATGGGGTGCGCGGTTCGCTGGGCCGCGGCGGGACTTATCGGATCGGGCGCGCGGACGGTGCCAATGCCGAGGCGGAGGTTGCGACCGGGTTCTCGCTCTATCCCGACGGCCTGGTCGAGACGCTGGGCGGCGACGTTTCGCGCGATCGGCTGTTCCTGCCGCTCGATCACGATCGCGCCGCCGCGACACGGCTGCGCGCGATCGGCTGGCGGACGCTCGCGGCGCTCGATGACAGCGACGATGCGGCGACGCTGGGCTGCACCCACCGGCTCGAGGGCGAAGACATCCTGTCTTTGTAGACGTCTCCCGCGCATCCCGAACGCAAATGAGGCCCGGAATTTCTCCCGGGCCCCACTCTCGCTCACAGAGCGCACGATCGACTGGCGATTGCCGTATCCGGGTGGGAGGTGACGAATCTGCTTCCGATGTTCGCGGGCGATTGCTCGCCGCGCCATCTGGGCTGTCTCAGGTCCGCCTGAGCGTTCCCTCGACTCTCCGTCGCAACCATTCCGGCAGCCCTTGAAGGACTGGCGATCATCGTTCGCAAGCGCCGTTGCGGGCGTAAGATCGTTTCCCCCGGGGCACGATGCCGAAACATCGTGCGGTTCCCGAGGGAAAGATCCGGACAGTCGCACTGGCAGTGCCTGCTTTCGCCGCGGTTCGAAATCCGGTCGAAACCGTATTCCGTCGTTTGCGTCTGCCGACTCTGTTGGCGCTTGCTTTCGCCGCGGTCCGAAGTCAGGCCGAAGCCATTCTCCGTCGTCTGCGTCCGCCAGCACCGGCGGCTGCCCTTCCGGCTTTTCGCTCCCGCGCGTTACTCCGTTTCCGTCGGGTCCGAAGACCTTTCGGCGCGGTGTCGCAGCGCTCACTCCAAGCCGCTTCGGTTGCAAAAATCCTGTCTGCTTTTCAAAGGTTTGCACCTCGATCCGCAGTGGCTTTCTCGCTTCCGACCGATGAATGCTGCGCCTCGATTCCGAGTCGCGCAAGCACTATTTATCCACCTTATCCACAGCCCCTGCCGTAGCGGTGGATAAGTGCGTCGAGGCGTTAGCGATCCCGCTGTGCAAGGAGGCGCAACCGCAACGCATTCAAGCGGATGAATCCTGCCGCGTCCTTTTGGTCATAGGCTCCAGCGTCGTCCTCGAAGGTCACGTGGCGCTCCGAATAGAGGCTGTCGGCGCTGCGCCGCCCGACCACTTGCGCCAGTCCCTTGTAGAGCTTGAGCCGAACGGTGCCGTTGACCCTGACCTGACTGTGATCGATCGACGCCTGGAGCATTTCGCGCTCGGGCGCGAACCAGAAGCCGTTGTAAATCAACTCGGCATATTTGGGCATCAGCTCGTCCTTGAGATGCGCTGCGCCGCGATCGAGCGTGATCTGTTCGATCCCGCGGTGCGCGCGGGCGTAAATCTCGCCGCCGGGCGTTTCGTACATTCCGCGGCTCTTCATCCCGACGAAGCGGTTTTCGACCAGGTCGAGCCGCCCGATCCCGTGCTTGCGGCCCAGTTCGTTGAGCACGGTGAGCAACGCCGCGGGCGACATCGCCGCGCCGTTGAGCGCCACCCCGTCGCCACGCTCGAAATCGATCGTGATGTATTCCGGCGCGTCCGGCGCGTCCTCGGGGTTCACGGTGCGCGAATAGACGTAGTCGGGGACTTCCTCCCACGGGTCCTCGAGCACTTTGCCCTCGCTGCTGGTGTGGAGCAGGTTGGCGTCGGTACTGAACGGGGATTCGCCGCGCTTGTCCTTGGGCACGGGGATCTGGTGCGCCTCGGCCCAGGCGATCAGCGCGGTGCGGCTGGTCAGGTCCCATTCGCGCCACGGGGCGATGACCTTGATGTCGGGCGCCAGCGCGGCGACCCCAAGCTCGAAGCGGACCTGGTCGTTGCCCTTTCCGGTGGCGCCGTGGGCGACCGCATCGGCCCCGGTTTCGCGCGCGATCTCGACCAGGCGCTTGGAGATCAGCGGGCGCGCAATCGAGGTACCGAGCAGGTAATCGCCTTCATACCGCGCGTTGGCGCGCATCATCGGGAACACGAAATCGCGGACGAATTCCTCGCGCAAGTCGTCGATATAGATGTGCTCGGGCTTGACCCCCATCAGCACCGCCTTGGCCCGCGCGGGCTCGAGCTCTCCCTCCTGGCCGAGGTCGGCGGTGAAAGTCACTACCTCGCAACCATAGGTGACCTGGAGCCACTTGAGGATGACGCTGGTATCGAGCCCGCCCGAATAAGCGAGGACGACCTTCTTGATGTCGGACATGGGCGTATTTCCGCAGCTTCGTTCGGCGCGCGCCCTATGGCATGGTTGCGCGCGCGGCAAGGGAGCGACGGCGATGGGCAAGTACGAGGCCAAGACCAGGGCGACCGAGGTTGAGGTAGCCGATTTTATCGCCGCGGTACCCGACGCGCGACGGCGTGAGGAAGCCACGGTGGTCGAGGCGATCCACCGCCGCGTCACCGGGCTCGAGGCGAAGGTGTGGGGATCGACGATGATCGGCTACGGCAGCTATCGCTACAAGTACGCGAGCGGCCACGAAGGCGTGGCGATGCGTGCCGGATTCAGCCCGCGCAAGGCGGCGATGACGGTCTACCTGATGGGTAATTACTGTGATCGCCAGCCCGAGGCCGACGCGCTGTTCGCCCGGCTCGGCAAGCACAAGAACGGCAAGTCGTGCCTCTATATCAACAGGCTGACCGACGTGAACCTCGACGCGCTCGAAGGCCTGGTACGGCTGAGCTGGGAAGCGATGAACGCGCGCTGGCCCGATTGACCGAGCCATTCGTACGCGCCAAGGCGAAGGGATGGGGGAACACGATCCACAAACCATCCGCATTCCGACCGGCGACGGGCTGACCATCGCCGCCGACATTGCCGGCCCGCGCGGCGCGCCCACGGTGGTGCTTGGCCACGGCGGCGGGCAGACGCGGCATTCATGGGACAAGTGCGAGCTGCAACTGGCCGAGGCGGGGTACTTCGCGGTCAACTACGACCTGCTCGGCCACGGCGACAGCGACTGGTCGCGCGACGGCGGCTATACGATGGAGATGCGCGCGGCAAACTTGCGCGACGTGGCCGCGGTGGGCTCGAAGCCGTTTGCGCTGGTCGGGGCGTCGATGGGCGGGGTGACCGCGCTGGTCGCGGCGACCCTGGGTCTCGATCCCGCGGCGATCGTGCTGGTCGATATCGTCCCTAAGATGAACCTCGCCGGGACCGACAAGGTTCGCGGCTTCATGGCCGCGAGCCCAAACGGCTTCGCCAGCCTGGAAGAGGCGGCCGATGCGATTTCGGCCTACTATCCCGAACGCAAGCGGCCCAAGGACTTGTCGGGCCTGCACAAGAACCTGCGGCTGGGCGACGACGGGCGTTACCACTGGCACTGGGACCCGCGGATGATGGACGACATGCGCGGCGACCCGCGCCGCCTGCTCGGCATCATGGACGCCGCGGACTGGACCGACCGCATTCCGACTTTGCTGATCCGCGGGATGAAAAGCGATATCGTCGACGACGATGGGGTGGCCGACTTGCGCCGGCGGATACCCTCACTGGAGGTGGCCGACATCCGCGGCGCCGGGCACATGGTGGCGGGGGACAGGAACGACGAGTTCAATGCAGCGGTGATCGAATTTCTGCGGCGGGTGATGCCGGTTGTTTGATCGGTGACTGCTGCGTGTCGGGCATCTGATTTCAGCGTTGTTCACGTTGCGAATTCTCATTGAGCCAGTCGATCTCTGCATTGGCGATTGCCAAGGCTGCGAGGACAATAAGCTTCAGCCGTAGCCGTGCTGCGGCGAGGTTGAGGAAACTTTCGAATGACGGCGGTGTCGGCGAGCCGCTGGGCGTGCTGAGGGAGACCGCCGCAATCATCGAGAGTGAGGCTTTTGCACGCGCCTGAAGGCGGACGAAAGCGCGCGAGAAGAGGAGGGGATTCTGGAGAGCTACATCACCTATCTGATCCGCGCGCGGAACTGGATCGTGAACCCCGGCGCGGGGGAACCGGTGGCGAGCGCGCCCTTGGGATTGACGCAGATGTGGCGGATCGCAGGATCGTAGGCATCTGTCACCGCGGGCGTGTAGCCGCACTGCGCGAAGCTGGCGGGGGCCGCGGCCTGGTCGGAGAACCGAAGGTCGGTCGCCGCGGTGCCGGCAAAGCGGCAGGCCAGGCGGGCGATCCTTCCCGAGGTCTCGAAGCTGCCCATCGAGGATTATACCCGGATATCAGAACACTGCGCAGCGTGACTCAAGTTCGGCTATGATGGACGGCCTGTTACCGGCGGCGCAGGCACCATGACGGTTGCCATCCGGACATCGTGGACCGCGCGACACAGGAAACCATATCCAGGCAATCCGAAGAAGCGGTGCTCAGTCCACACGATAGCGTGCCAGAAGGGAAAACCTGCCGCCCGGCGCGAAAGTGCCGATGGGGCGAACGCGAAAGTGGGTGATGGCGCCATCGCAGCCGTCGCCGTCGAGAACCGGCACATGAGCCCAATCCGACCCGCCGTTACTGGAGAATTCAAGGCTGTCGCCAGCGTTGCCGAGGCTGACGAACACATACGTCAGCGTCGAGGCGGGCGTTTGTTCGACGAAGAGAACCGGGCTCGCATTCGGCGGCGCCAGACCGCTCAAGCACAACTTGGTGTTGGCCGGGGTTTGGTCGGACACGATCACGCTGTCCGCATCCATCGCGATGATGTTGGGGTTGGTCACCCCGATCGTGTATTCAGCGATCGCTCCGGGAATGGCGAAGGGATTGGCCGTCCCGCTTACCGGGTCGCTGTAAACCACGCTCGTTTTTGTAACCGCGAGCGCTTGCAACTGCGAGTGATTGTACGTCGCCTGGGCAATTGGTGTCGTCTCCTGGCCGATATGGGCCTGCGCGGTGTTGGTGTAGCTTCCCGGGTTGAGGGGGCGGTTGGCAGTATAGATGAGCGATATCGATCCGCCTGCGGGGATTGCATAGCTCTGCCCTACTTTGCCCAGGAAAGTCAGCGATCCCGTCGCGCCCGCCGCAGGAAAACTGCTCGAATTGTCGACGGTAACCGAACTGCCTGTGGAAAGAGCGGCGAAGCTGACGCCTTCCGGTAGGATGTCGACAATCTTGTCGATCAAGCTTGGGTAAGGAGAGGGATTGCTGACCGTGACCGTGAAGGTCAAGGGACCCGTCTCGCTGGTCACGCCGATTACCGGCGAAACCGACTTGCTTATCGTGAAGGGATTCGTGGCTCCCGGGAAGCTGACCGCGATGCTACCCGTGCCGTCGAAGTTGCCGGTATACTTGATGTTGGTATTGCCCGAAGTCTGGATTGCATAAGGCCGGGCTACCGTGCTGGCGTTGGCGCACAGATACCGGAAGCTGTACCGCATCGTGATGCGATAGCCATTGCCGGTTTGCGCGTAGGGCTGGACAAAATAAAGCCGGTTCCTTGTCCCCAGCGGCGCCGCGGCGAGGTTGCTGGACTGCACTTCGCTACCGGTCAGACGGAAGCATCTGGCGTTGAAGTTTTGCCCGCCGGTGGGCTGGAGGAAGTACTCGTCCTGCCCCGCCGTGCCGCCGAAATCGTAGGCCGCGTCGAATTGGACCGTCTGCCCGACCACCGCGCCGGGACCAAGAGTGGATGATAGGACGTTGCCGCCCGCTGCGGCGCTTATCGCCTTGCGCAAGGTCAGCGTCAGAAGGATTGATTGGCTTCCCCCGCTCGAACTGATCTGGACGGTCGGCGTCGCAGTCGCATTTTCACTACAACCGTAACCGGTCAACCAAAAGACACCGACGCTTTCACCCGGGCCGAGCAAGCCGAGCGAATGGGTCGCCGTCTGGCCCCCCGCGAAGTAGACGTTTGTGTTGAGGCCGGAGAGTGTGGCAGCCACGTTGCTGACCGCCGAGCTTCCGGTGTTGGTCACCATTCCACCGACGTACATCGCGGTCGGGCCCCTTTTTGGGCACTGGTTTGAATCGAAGACCATCGACTGTGTGTTGGTGACCGGGTTGCCGGTGCGCAATTCAAAGGTGATGGCCGCATTCGCGGTCGAGGCGGCGAACAACACAAGCAGACCCACAGCCGCCCGTGCAAGCTGCGCAAGCCAGGCGGGAGCGCGGCGCGTGCGCGAATGCAGCCTAATTCTTCTCATCGACGACCCAGCCCCAGAAAGCCCAGTGTGTCGGCGTCGAACTTGAGTTTGACGCTCGCGAACAGCCCCTTGCTGGTGCTGCGCGTAGCGGCAAAATCGCGGTCGCGGAAGCCGGTGACGTTGTAGCCCACGGTGAGCAGCACGTCGTCGGTTGGCGAAACGCCGAACTGCGGGCCGATTGCGAAGACGGTAGTGTGATCGCTGAGGCTGCGGCGCACGGTGGCGCTGCCGCCGATCTCGATGCGCTTGCCGACGCCGATCCGCGCGTCAAGCCCGCCAAGCAGCGTGGTGCCGCGCAGATCGAAGCCCTCATAACGGTCGAAGCTGTGGCGCACCGCGGCGAACAGGCCGATTTCGTGACGCTGGACTCGCTGTCCGTCGTCGTCATCCTTGGGCGACCAGTTGGCCGAGACGCTGCCGATCACGCGCCGCGCCTTGGCATCGCCGTCGACGGTCAGCGCAGTGCGGCCCGCGGGCCCGGCCTCGCCGGCCACGGCATTGCGCACTGCATCGCTGCGGAATTCGAGCTTGGTCAGGAACGCGAAGCTGCTGTCGGCGGGGCGGTGCGCGGCCGACAGTGCGCCGTCGAACACTGCGCTTTTCGCGCCAGCCTTGCCGTCGGCGCGGGTCCAGGCGAAGCCGCCGCCGACCGCGCTGCCGTTGCCGAGCTGGCGGATGGCGCCGAAAGTCACGCCCTTGCGGTCGGCGAACTCACCGTCGCGGACTTCGCCACGCGCGGTCGCGGTCCATTGCTCGCGCCGCCAGGTTCCGCCGAGCGTCAGTGCGGTGAAGTCTTCGGCCAGCGTCCCTGCTTCGCCGATCAGGCCGCCGCTCGCGGCTGGGTGATCGGGGTTGACCAACTTGCTCGCATCGAACCGGCCGAGCGTGCGCGCGCTGTCGAGGGTGGCATCGAGCGTGATCTCGTTGTTCAGCTGGAACGACTGGTTAAGCCCGAACGCTGCGAAGCTGCGCTTGCCGTTCTCGGCGATGTCCTGCTGCCCCAGCGAGCCGAGAATCCGCGCGCCTTCCCACGGGCTCAGTTCGACCCCGGCGCGCGCGGTGCGGGCCTTGACTGCCTCGCCGGTCGCGATCTCGTATGTGCCGGTCAGCTTGACCGCCGGGGTCAGCGCATAGCGTGCGCCGATCCGGTAGCGCGCGGGCAGATCGATCGACTCGGCCTTGCCCAGCGCGATGCTGGCGGCGCCGGTCAGCTCGAGCTTGTTGTCGAGCAGGCGCCGCGTGGCCGCGGCTTCGAGCACGGTCGATTGCGCCCTGCGACCATCCTGGAGGCGGTCGGCGAAGTGGGCGAGGCCGAGGCGGAAATCGGTGGTCTGGGTGCGGTAGAGCCCGCTGAGTTCGACCGCGTGGCGTGTGGTCGCGTCGCTCAGGCTGGCGTCGTACCAGGCGCTGGCGATCAGCGAGAGCGCCTCATCAAAGCGGTAGCGGCCATCGATGCCCACCTTGCGGCGGCCACGTTCGGCGCCGTTTACCTGGCCAAGACCGAAATCGTCGCCGACCGAGCGCACGTAGCCGAGCAAATCGAGGTTGCCGTCGTGGTGCTCGAGTTCGACCAGCCAGGCCTCGGCAGCCTTGCCCGCGTTGCGGCTCAGCGCGGCTTCGGCGCGCAGTTCGGTGTCGGCGGCGAGGCGCGCCTTGACATCGACCGCGCCGAGGCTGGCGCGTTTACCCCCGATCGAAGCGGTGTCGCTGATCGCGCTGGCGCCGACGCGGACCTTGCCGCCCAGCGCGGTGACGTCGGCGCGGACGCCGGCGTTGAGCTTGCCGCCACGCACGCGATCGATCTCGTAATCGATCACGATGAACTGTGGGTTGAGGTCGGCATCGCGGCTGAGGATCGGCTCCTTGAAGCTGATCGTCCCCGAAAGCAGGTCGATGTCGTAATCGATGAAGCGCGTCAGGCTGCGGCTTTCGATGACCAGCTCGGAGCGGAAACGGTCGCGCACTTCGATCGTCACGGTCTCGCTATTGGCGATCAGGTCGCGGCTCGACAGGCGATAGGGTCCGCTGATCCCGCCACCCTGGATCTCGTCGCGGCGGTGGATGTCGCCGGTCTTGGCGGCGAATCCCTGGACGTGCAGCCCGCCGAACTGCCCTTCGGCCTTCGCGCCGGTCAGCGCCCGCTGGTAACGCGCCAGTTCGGTCTGGTCGAACCCGGTGACGAAATCGCCGTAGAGCGCATAGAACGCTTTCGTTTCGATCCGGACATACAGCTTCTCGCGGCTGGCGGCATCGAAACGGCGGTCCGAACCGTCGGCGAATACGGTGTAGTAGGCGTTGGGGTCGATCGCGCCGAGCAGGCGCTGGTCGTCCTTCTGCTTGGCGCTGTCGTAGGCCAGCGTGAGCAGGGCGCGGCCGAGCACTTTGCCCTTGGCATAGAACGCGACGCGCGCGTCCTTGCCCAGGTCGCTGTCGAAGCGGCCCTTGCGCTCCATCTGCGAGGCGACCGAGCGTGCGCCAACGGTGCCTTCGGCGAGGCCGACCAGCGTCCACTTCTGCGCGCCCGGAACGATCCACGCGTCGAGCGTCTGCTTGCGGCTGACCTGATCGTCCGCGAAGGCGAAGTCGAGCTTGAGCGGGCCGCTGACCATAGTCGGGGCGAGTTCGATTAGCGCGACGCCGTCGTCGCCCTTGACGGTCCAGGTCGGCGCGGCGCGGTCGAGTCCGGAGAGCTGGCGCGCCTGGAGCGCGTCGAGCTGCGCGGCGCTCTCGTAAGGCGCGTTGATCTGGAAGCTGCCGGTCAGCCCGGCGTGAACCGGGCGGCCGAGGCGGTCGACCACGCGAACCGCGAGCACCGGGCGCGTGGCGCCGTCGGCGACGAGGCGCGAACGCTCGCGCACCAGTTCGACCCGCGCCGGGGTCGCGGCGAAATACACTTCGCGGCTGAGCGACTCGGAAACGCTGCCATCGGCGTTGCGCACGGCGGCGGTCAGGCGGGTGGTCTCGCCCGACAGCGGGATGCCGCGCCAGACGCTGACCGCATAGCCCCACGAAGAGACCTTGGCCCCGTCGAACGCAATCGGATCGACCGGCTTGCCATCGGCGAACAGCTCGACGGCCTGGCCCTGGCGATGGCGGATGGCGACGCGGACCGCGGGCGCGCGGGGGTTGTGATCGGGTGCGGGGAACAGGAAGCCGGTCGGTCCGTCGCCCTTGGCAAGCCAATCGATTTCACCGCCAGCGGCTTCGCGGTCGCTAGAAATTTCAATTTTGTCGGAGATGGTTGCGGCCTGCTCTTCTGCCAGTGTCGCAGTGAAGTCGACTTGCACCAGGCTGCCGCCTTGGCCAGTGACGAAGCGCGAGTTCGCCTTTCCGGCACTGCGGGTCGAGCGGACGCAATCGACGAAGTCGCCATTGCCCGGAAGCGTTTCTTGAGCCGCCTGGACGACATGGGTGCCGGGAACGACGCCTTCGAAGTGATAGCGGCCTTCGGCGTCGGTCAGTGCAAAGCTGCCGTCCTCGAGCATCACTCGGACGCCGGGAATCCCGCGATGCGGCCCGGCGACCGTACAACCGCCATCGACGATCCGGCCAACGATCGTCATCCGCCCGGCGATCGTCTCGCGCTCGATCCGCAGCACCGCGCTGGCCACGCTCTTGAGTCCGCGTGAGTCGACCGCTTCGGCGCGATTGAGCGCCTGCCCCGGCGGGGCATCGGCGCGCACGGCCATGGCATAAGTGACGACACGGGTGGCTGCGGCGGCGACATCGCCGAGGGCGATCGTGATCGTCCGCCCGTCGGCCGAAGCGTTGACCGCGGCGGGCGCCGGCGCGCCATCGACGCGGATCGAATCCTTGCGCAACCGCAGCCACTTCGATGGCGCATCGCTCATCACGACCCGGCGCTTCGTCCTCGAAGGGTCGGCGTTGGTCGCGCGGATCGTGTAGAATACAGCGTCACCAGGGGCGGCGGACGCGCGCGAGGCGGTTTTGGTCAGGTTGACGGCGACGCCCGGACGATCGACCGGGATGTCGACCCGAACCGGCGCGGGCGAGTCCAGCGTGACCACTCCACCGTACGAGCCGGGTACGATCAGCAGCGGGCCGCCGTCCGGACGGGTCAGGCCCGCGATCTGCGCGGCGCTGGCGCCCGAGGGTGCGGTATAGGGCGAGGGCGGGCGGACGACGATGCGGTACTGCCCGAACGGGGCCAGCGGAAAGCGATACTCGCCGGGCAGGAAGGTGTGGAGGTTGCCCGCACCGTCGGTCACCGGCTGGCCGCTGATCACCGTCGAGGGCCACGGCGTCACCCCGTCGTCGGCAAAGACCCGCGCCGGCGCACCGGTCAGTGCGTCGACCAGGCTGACCGTAGCGCCATCGACGGGCGATCCGTCCTCGCTGTCGAAAATCAACCCGAAGGGATCGGCAAGAATGCTTACTTGCGCGGTGGCGACCGGTCGGGCGTCGTTGCCGCTGCGGCACTCGATCGAGACCGTATCGCCCGCGGCAACGCTGAGCCGGCAATCGCCCTGCACTGGTGCGGGCGGAATTCCCGCGGTGGGAATGGCACCCACGAACACACCGCTATTGGGCGCCGTTTCGTAAACGGTCAGCACCTCGCGGTCGCCGCTCGAGGTGACCAGCGTCGCGGTGATGCTGTCGATCGCGCCTGCATCCTTGTTGCTGCGCGGAGCGTTGAGGCGGAAGAACAATTGCTCACCGACGGTGAGCGTGGTCGCTTGTGCGACCGAGGCGATGCCTCTGCCACCGGGCACGCCGAAGACGGGCAGCACGCGGCCGCCGCATTGCGAGGCGGTCAGCGCTATCGATTGCCCAGAACTTGGCAGGGCATGGAGAGTTTCCAACGTAACCTGGTTCGGAACGACACTGAACTGCACGACGTTCGAACTCGCGGTGCGGGTCGTCCCTGCGTCGGTCCATTTGGCGTAAGCGGTATTGGTGACGGTTTGCGCCTGCGCCCCGAACGCGAAAAAGAGCAGCAGCACCCCGAAGAGTGCTGCTGCCAAGTCGCGGTTAAGGCGAAGAAAACCGTTCACATCGAGCTTTCGAACGTGGCCCCGGCGAGGGTGGGTTCGCCGGGGCCGGATCGTCAGTTGATCGTCGCGCGGAACAGCACGGTCTTGGTCGACCCAGCCGGGAGGCTCGCGATCGTACCGCTGACGGTGTTCGAGGCGAAGCTGCCCCCGGCGGTGCCGTCGGCCTGGCAGACGCCCGTAACGACTGTGCCGTCGAGCTTGATCCCGTACAGCGAATCGTAGGTGATCCCGCCCGGAAGCGGATCGCTTACCGCCACACTGGTCGCCGATGCCGCGCTCGCGGCGTTGGTCACCGCGATGCAGTACTGGATCACCGCGCCCGGGATAAACTTGGGATTGGTCGTCCCGTTCAGCGGATCGCTGATGATCGTGCTCGACTTGATCACCGAGAGCGTCGCGGTCGAGACGGTGTAGTCGTCAAGCGCCGAGAACGCAGCATCGCGGCTGGCGTCGGTCGCGCCCGCGCCATCGGCAAAGACAGTGTCCATCCCAGCGGTGTTGGCGCCCGCAGTCTCCGTCAGCGCCGCGCCCTGAAGGCCGATCGAGCCGGCTTCGCGGCCGGTGGCGGTCAGCGTGACGCCGGCAACCGCGCCATTGGCTAGGCCGAGCGGCACGTTGGCGACGACGAACACAGTGCGGCTGGCGTCGGCGGCGATCTCGTCAAGATGGGTGACCAGTAGATCGACGACGGGGTCATAGGTGCCGTTGCCGTTGGAATCTACGGCTATCACGAGAGCCGTTACGTCGAAGTTGTCGGTGCCGCCGTGCGCTGTGACTCCGCCGCTTTGCTGGAGCACCGACAGCGCGAAGTCGAGCGTCGCGTTCGAAGTGTTGGTCACGGTGAACGTCGTAACCGAAGTGTTGAGGCCGGGGACGACCTCGGTGGTGACGGTGCCCACCTCGGCCACGGTCAGGTTGACCTTGCGGTCGACCGTCAGCGTATCTGAAGCAGTCGTCGCGTTCTGCGAGATCCCGCCGACCTGATAGTTGACAGTTGCGGTGTTGGTGATGGTCGACCCGGCGGTCGTCCCTGCGGCGAAGGCCGGTTGCGCGGCGAGCGCGGCGAGCGTGAAGATGCCCGCCGCCCCCAGCAGCTTGCTGGTGCGTGTCATGATGATTGGTCCCGAAGTCTAAGTTCCCGCGACTTTTTTCCGCCCGCGAGAGGTGGCGGTTTCTTCCGGTTTAGCGGACGATGGCGTGGTACTCGACCTTGCCCGATGCGCCGGCGGCGATGTTGGGGATGGTCCAGCGAATGTGTGTGACGTCGCCCGCCTGCGCCGCGCGGCGGCCGCCCTTGCCATCGGCGACGGTCAGCGCGGCGAGCTTGCCCCAGCTCTTGCCGGCATCGACCGATACCTGGTCGCCAGCCTGCGCTTCGAGCGCGACTGCGCCGGGGAGAGGGTTGGTGACGACGAAGTTCTGCACCGCAGCTCCGCTCGCATTGGCGTAGCGGGTGGTGAACAGCAGCCGATCGCCGGGGACGACGACTTTGGGCTCGGCCAGGACGACGCGCGACTTGCCCGCTTCGACCACGGTCTTTTGAAGCTTGACATCGCCCTGGAGAGCGACCTGTCCCGGCGCGGCATGCGCCGCGAGAGGAGCCAGGCCGAGGCCCAGGAGAATAACGATTTCCGCGACAATCTTTTTCATTTTTTCAGTTCCTTGAGAAAAACACTTCGATCAGTTTATCGTCGTGCTGAAGGTCACCGTGCGACTGCCGCCGCCGTTAACCGTGCCGAGAGCGACTTCGACCCCGGCGGTTGAGACAACCCCGGCGTCGGCATCGGCGGCGTCGCTCAGCGCGCTGCCGTCGAGTTTGAGCGTGGCGGTCCTGTAGTTGGTCCCGGTGGGGATGCCGTCGGTAATGCGCAGGTCCGATACCGAGCCCGAACCTGCCACGTCGGCCCGGATCGAGAAGGTCACGATCGCGCCGGGCACCGGCTGGCTGCCGCCGAACGGATCGACGATGGTGAAGCTCTTGGTCAGCGTTACCGCGCCGACTCTCGCGATCAGCGCGCCGAGCGCGTCGTCCTGCGCGGTCGAAGCGCCGACCACGGCATCGCCGCCGCCATCGCCCTGGCGGGCAAAGACCGTTCCGGGCGAGCCGGTTCCGGTGGCTGCTTCCGCAGTCACGCGGACCTGGCTGGTCTCCGCATCAGTAGCGTCGGCGGGCAACGAGACGACAACGAACACGGTTAAGTTGGCATCGGGAGCAATCACGCCCGAAGTCCCGCCGTTCGTGAGCGTCGCATCGACGCCCGGCTCGTAGACGCCGTTCCCGTTGGAATCGATTGCAAGAGTTTGCACGACGGCGGCGAAACCGTTGCCCGCGATCACCGGATCGGCGGTCAGCTTGAAGGCTTCGGCGCCGTTGCCGGTGTTGGTCACCTGAAAGGTCAATACCGCGGTGGCGGGGCCAATGCTCTGCGGCGCGGCGTCGAGAGAGGCGATCGCGACATCGAGCAGCTCGTCGACTTTGACGGTGACGGTGTTCGACCGGATCGTGGTGGTCGCCGCACCGCTGGTATAACTGGCGCTGGCGGTGTTCTCGATCAGAGTGCCGGCAGTAACGCCCGCGGCGCGCGCGGCGTGCGCCCCAAGAAGGACTGAGAGGATCAGGGCGCTCGCAGTGAGTGTGTGGCGGGTTTTGTTCATGCCCGGCCAACTCGGTGAATTTGGTTATCGAAAGCTTTACCGACCCCACGTATGATACGAAGGTATCAACCGACTTGGCGTTCCATTATACGGGAAAATACGTATGAAATCGGATCCACACCGAACCATGAAGCTTCGGGTCGCACATGCTTAAGTACCTGTTGATCGCCGACGATCACCCGATCTGCGTCGCTGCACTGACGATGGCTGCGCAGCGGGTGGATGGCGCCATCGCGGTTGAGACCGCAACCAGCCTGGCCGAAGTCGAGCAGCGCATCTCCGAGCGCCGATACGACGCGGTTCTGCTTGACTTGCGCCTGCCCGATGGCGACGGGTTCGAGGGTCTGGCCATGCTCGCCCGGCGCTGCCCCAGGACGCCGGTCGCGATCGTCAGCAGCAGCGACAGCCCGCAGCATGTCCGTCGCGCCGCGGAGTTGGGCGCATGCGGATTTGTTTCGAAGGCCGCATCGGTCGAGGCGATGCACGATGCGCTGTCGGCCCTCCTTGAGGGCAAACCCGCATTCCCTGACGGTTTCGACCTTACCGCCACTGGATCGGGGCGTGCGCCTGATCCGCTCGCGCAATTGACTGCGGCGCAGCTGCGGGTGCTGCGTGAATTGCGCGACGGCCATGCCAACAAGGAAATCGGCTTTCGCTTGGAACTGGCCGAGCCGACGGTCAAGCGTCACCTTTCGGCGATATTCCGCGCACTGGGCGTCACCAACCGCAGTCAGGCGATGCTCGCCATGCGTCAGGGATCCGAGGGTTAGCCATTACGCGGAGCGATGCCGCAGCGCGCGAGCGCAGTACGAAGGCCGGGCAGCGCGTCTTCCAACGCGCGCCGCGCCTGATCGGAGTCGATCGCTTGTGTATCGGCCGCTCTCAAGATCTTGGCGGTGCGCTCGGCGCCAAGTTTAAGCGCAGCACCAAGCTGAGCGTGCACGCCTTTCGCGAAGCTAGTGGCGTCATTTTCTTTAGATAATGTTTCAATGTTATCTATCAATATATTGAAAAGGTTATATAAATTATCCTTCGATGTTATCGCGCTCAGATCGGCGATATGTTTGGGATCAACATCGCGCAAGCTGTCCTCACGTTCCATTCCTGTTGCCTGTGCACAAATTGCTCGCGATGGTTTAGCACGATGCCACGCCAGGCGAGAGGAGGGATCGGTTATGCCACGCGCTACACCGGGACCAGCTAAAATTCCGTCGGGTTTCGCGGTTTGACCGACGCGGCCGCCCTGTTCGACGCCTTGCCCGATCCGGCGTTCGGGCTGTCCAGCGATGGCCGGGTTGTGCTGGGCAATGCGGCCTTCGCTGTCCTCACCGGGCGAAAGGCGGCCGCACCCGACTGCGCGTTCGCCGAACTGTTCGCCGCTACCGACGCCGCCGAGATCCAGGCCCTTTGGCAGCGCTTGCGACTCGATAACGATGAGCCCAGCACGGCCCGGGTGCATGCGCTTCGCGCGGAAGGAACCTATGGCGCCTTTGCCCTGCGCTGCCGCCGGATCGCGGGACAGGGCAAAGTGCACGCGCTGGCGACGCTGCGGCCCATCGCAGGCGACGATCCATCGTCCAACCGCTGGGCTAGCGGCCATCCGCTGTTCCAGGAACTCGCGGAGCATGCGCCCATCGGCATTTACTGCGCCGACGCGAAGGGTGGCGTCACTTACGTCAACTCGGCGTGGGCCGAAAAGGTCGGGATGACGACCGAGGAGTGCCTGGGCAGTGGCTGGCAACGGGCGCTCGCCGATCCGAGCGATCTTGTTGGGCCGCCGCGCTGGCAAGATTTCTCGGTCGCGAACAGCCGACGGGCGCGAATAAACCGATTTCACGACAAGTCAGGGCATGTAATTGAAATTCATACAATAAATCAGGCATTATTTGATCCGGAAGGAACCTTGTGCGGGTTCGTCGGGGCGATGATCGACATCTCCGACCAGCAGGAACTGATCTGTGCGCTGGAAACAAGCGAGGCGCGGTTCGGCGCGCTGACGGACCTTCTTCCGGTCGCGGTTTTCCGCACCGACGGCCTGGGCAAGGTTCTGTTCGCGAACCCGGCTTGGCGTGATCTCGTCCAGGCGCGGCTCGAGGATGTTCTCGGTACCGGCTGGGCCCGGTTTATTCACCCCGACGACCGCGAGCGTCTGATATCGCGCTGGCGTGAGCGCCTGGGCGGAGGCGTCGCCGCGCGGGACCGTCTGCGCATCGTTCGCAATGACGCAGAAGTGCGCACGATCGACGTAAAGCTCAGGCCCGAGTTTGCCCCGAACGGCGAGTTCACTGGGGCGGTGGGTGTCGCCCTCGACGTCACCGAGTTGCTCTCCGCGCGCGAAAGCAGCGAACAGCTTGCGCTGCTCGCAACGCACTCGACCGATGCCATCGTCTGTATCGACCTCGACGGCGTGTGCCGCTACGCCTCGCCCGCGGTCCAGGAGTTGCTCGGCGTGCCGGCAGCGGCGCTGATCGGCCACCAGCTTTTGGTATCGTTCCATCCCGAAGATGACGACGCCGTCAAAGCGGCCCTTCGATCGATTGCGGAAGGGGAATGCGAGTACCTGACGATCGAATGGCGCTCCGACTGGCTACGGTCGCCGGGCGAGTATTACTGGATCGAGGGCAGCTGTCGGCTTATTCGCGGCCCGGACGGCGCGCCCATCGAGATCGTTGCCTCGTTGCGCAACATCGATGAGCACAAGCGGCTCGAGACGCAGTTGATGGACGCGCGGGAAGCGGCCGAACAAGCCACGCGCGCGCAAGCGATGTTTATCGCCAACATGAGCCACGAGATTCGCACGCCGATGAACGGCGTGATCGGCGCCACCGACTTGCTGCTGGCAAGCGAACTGAATCCCGATCAGCGTCACCTCGCCGAGATGCTGGCCCAATCGGGCGAGACGATGGTTGCCCTCCTCGACGATGTTCTCGAGTTGTCGCGGCACGGGTCCCCGTCGCTGGAACTATCCCGCGAGCCGTTGTCCATTCGGGATCTGGTAGCCGAGGTCGCCAATGCGCACCGTCCGCTGCTTCGCGACAAGTCGGTCGAATTGCGCGTCTCGATCGGCGCGGGGGTACCACGCACGATCATCAGCGACGGTATGCGTTTGCGCCAAATCGTCGGCAACCTCATCGGAAACGCGGTTAAGTTCACGGCGCAAGGCACGATCGAGCTTCGCCTTTCACTGGTCGACCGCGACCGGCTCCGGCTCGATGTTGCCGATACCGGCGCGGGTTTCGACCAGGCTCGCGCCAAGGCAATCTTCGAGCCGTTCGTTCAGGCGGATGAGGCGGTTCACCGCCGGTTCGGCGGGACGGGCCTTGGTCTCGCGATCGTCTCGGAAATCGTGCGGACGATGCAGGGCAGTATCGCGGCGGATGGTGAGCCGGGGCGGGGGGCGACGTTCAGCGTCGAATTGCCCTTCGAACGAGGCAAGGGAAGCCGCGAGCGGACCCGTGGCATGGTGGGTGCCACGACGTTAGGCCGCTATTCGGGCCGCGTGCTCGTCGCAGAAGATCATCCGGTCAACCAGGCAATCATCGCCAGCATGCTGGATAAGTTCGGATTGACGCACGCGATCGTGGAAGACGGCGAAAAAGCCGTCGCCTTGCTGGTGCAACCGGAGCAGGCGTTCGATCTCGTCCTGATGGATTTCGAGATGCCGGTGCTCGACGGCGCCGCCTCGGCTGCGGCGATAAGGCAACTGGAAGGCGCGCGCGGATCGCTGCCGATCATTGCGCTGACCGCGCACGCCGGCGAAAAAGTGACGAATGCGATGAACAACGGCAATTTTCAGGACTTTTTGGCCAAGCCGGTGACGCTTGGCGATCTGGAGGCAGTGCTGCGGCGCTACTTGCCGGAGTGCCCGCCTTCAGCGCGACAATAGCGGCCCGAACTCCGGGCTCACCGCCATCAGTAGCGGCGATCGCAGAATCCAGACCGTCAAAAGGCCCATGCCCTGTGAGGCTCCCCGCAAGCTTGGCCAGAGAGATCCACTATCGCTGCGGCTCCAACGCCCGCGCTATGTCGGGCCTATCTTCGATCGAGCGCGGCAGGGTCGGCGGGGGCAGAGGCCCGCGCGCCTGTTCATAGGCATAGCCAAGCGACAGGATCAGCGCATCGGACCACCTGGATCCCAGAAAGCTCAGCCCCACCGGAAGTCCTTTGACTTGCCCCATCGGTACGGTGAGGTGAGGATAGCCGGCCACCGCGGCCAACCCGCCAGCGCCGCCACCGGCGATCTGATCACCGTGAACGGCGTCGATCTTCCAGGCGGCGGCCACGGTTGGCCCGACCAGTGCATCGACCTTGTGCTCGCGCAGCAAACGATCGATGCCCTCCTTGCCAGCCAGCTCGAAACTGCGGTTGCGCGCCTGCTTGAAAGTCGCGTCTGCGAGCCCTTTGGTCTTCTCTGCCTGCTCGAGGATGTCCTGACCAAACAGCACCATCTCGCGTTCCGGGTTGGCGCGGTTGTAGGCAATCACGTCGGCCAGGCTGCGCACGGGGAGGGGGGCGGGACTGGTGCGCAAATAGTCGTTCAGGCCGACCTTGAACTCGCTCAACAGCACCTTGAACTCTTCTGCGCTCAAATCCTTGCGGTCGAACTCCCTGATCTCCACCAGAGTCGCCCCCTGCGCTCTAAGCAGGGCCAGCGCGGCGTCAAACGGTTGGCCCGTGCCGAACCCGGATGCAAACCGCATTACACCGATCCGCTTTCCCCTGAGCGCGCCAGCGTCCAGTGCGGCGGCGTAGTCGATACGGCGCTCGTCGGCACTGACCGTTGCAGGGTCCGCCGGATCGCTCCCTGCGATCGCAGTCAGCAGCTGGGCCGCCTCGCGCACCGTTGCGGCTATCGGCCCCGCCGTGTCCTGGCTGACGCTGATCGGGATGACATGGGTCCGGCTGACGAGGCCGACGGTGGGCTTAAACCCGACGACGCCGTTCACGGCGGCCGGGCACGTGATGGACCCGTTTGTCTCGGTGCCAATCGCCAGCCTTACCATCCCGGACGCGACCGCGACCGCGCTTCCGGTCGACGAGCCACAGGCGTTGCGGTCGAGCGCGTAGGGGTTGCGGGTCTGTCCGCCCACGGCGCTCCAGCCGGAAATGGAATCGGACGAGCGGATATTCGCCCATTCGGAAAGATTGGCCTTCCCGACGATGATCGCACCCGCGTCCCGCAGCCGGGCGACCAAAGGTGCGTCGCGGCCCGTCACGTTCTTGAGCAGCGCCAGGCTTCCGGCGGTGGTCGGCAGGGGCCCCTCGGTCTCGATATTGTCCTTGATCAACAACGGCTGACCGGCAAGCGGCCCGATCGCGCGGTCCCTGTCGACCGCGCGCGCCTGATCGATGGCGGTCGGATCAGTGGCGATCACCGCGCGCAGCCGCGGGTTGAGATCTGAAATGCGCGCCAGCGCTGCCCTCGTCGCAGCCTCGGCAGGGCCGGCGGCAGACTGCGGGGCGGCTGGGGCAACCCCGATCGCAGATCCCCCTTGGCTGCCGACCGAGCAACCGGACGTAACGATAAGCACGGCGCAAAGCGCGGTGGAGGCACAACGCATCGACAAGCTCCTGAACTCTGGAACGGTAATCGCACTGATGGCATGCGGCGGAAGAATGCGCACGCTCATAGCGCAAAGGGCGCCCGGTTTCCCGGACGCCCCGCAATGCGAGCAAATGGCTGACGCCTAGAAGCGGAAGCCTGCGCGCAAGCCGTAGCCACGGGTGTCGCCCAGGTCGGCCCAGGCGCTGATTAGCGGACCACCACCCGTGCCGCCTCCGAAGCCGCCTTCGATCCGTACCCACGTGCCCTTGCCGGAGCCTTCGAGTGTGGTCGAGGCCGAGCCGCTGCGCAGCTGGTATTCGGTGTCCCCGCGGAACTCGTGGAAGCCCCGGGCTTCGATGAACGGCGCAATGTCACCCGCGAAGCTCGCCCGGGCATGAACCCGCCCACGCATGCTTGTCGCACGATCAGCGTCGAAGGTGATGTTGCCGAAGTTGAACGTGTCCAGCTTCGAGCGGACATACGCAAGGCCCGCACCAAAGTCGAAATTGATGTTGCCTTCACCGCCGGTGCGAAGACCGACCTCGCCCTCGATTCCGTCGCTGCGCGACCGCGACCGCACCGAACCCGTCTGTATCGCCGCGTTATTGATGCGGGTGCGGTAATCGTCCCGCTTGATCAGCGCGCCGGCATAGATGCCGCTGGTCATGCCGAACTGGGCATAGGCACCGTAGTTGCGGCCTTCGGTGACCAGATCGGTGAAGGCGTTGGTATCAGCTTTCGCCCGGGCATATCCGCCGGTCAGCCCGACAACGAAGTTCGACGAACCGAAGTCGATCCCGCCTTGCGCCCCGCGGTAGTCGGTGCGGATCCGATCCGAAACCGCGAGCGATGTCCCGAATAGGGAGGTGGTGCGGTTACGATCGCCGGCTTTCCCGTTTTCGCCGTAAAGCTGCGCCCAGAATCCGATCGGAGCCTTGCGCTCCTGTCCGAAACTGATCCGCCGTGCCGTGGCGTATGCGGTGTAGGCATCGGCCGACTTATACCACAAGTCGCGCACCTGGCGGCCAGCGAACACCGTATCGTAAGCACGGGCGTCGGGGGTGGAGACCAGGAACACGTCGCCCCCGCGCGTCTGGACCGCGTAGTTGATCAACCCGAAGTTTGAGGGCCCGCCCAGGACGAAACGACCCGCACCGACATTGTTGAGCGATGAGTCGACGATCAGCGCCCCGGTCGAGTCGATAATGGGGGTGACCACGTTCGCCAGAACCGTGGTGGTCCCGCTGGTCGTGCCGCCAATCACGAGCCGGTCTGCCAGAATTGTCCCGCCAGTTCCGACCACATCGATGCCGAGGCGCGCGTTGCCCGTCGCGGCATAGTTGGAGTTGGCGAGATTGACGACATCGTTGGCCGCCCCGTCGCGCATGTCGATGAGACCGCCGGCGTTGTTGAACGTCTCGAGATTGCTGACGACCGATGTTCCCGTGAAGGCGTTAAGCGTGCCGGAGTTATTGAACACGTCGACCCCGGCAAGGAAATCGAGCGAGGCGGGCAGGGCGAACGTTCCCTGATTGTTAAAGGTGTCGTTACCCGTGGTGAACGCCAGAGGACCCACGATTGTCCCGGTAGCGCCCAGCGTCAGCGTGAACGGCCCACCCGCGAGCACGGTGTACGGCGTGGTGCCGCCCGTGTTCCGCAAGGTGCCGTTGACGATCAGCGTGTTGCCCGCGGCGCCTTGAAGGCTGGCCCCCTGGACACCCGTGGTGGTCGTTCCCGCACCGATCGTCACCAGCGTCGAGCCGCCGGTGGTGGCGGTGATGCCGGTACCCGCGGTCGAGGTGACGTTGCCGGTGGCGTTGACCACAACGTTGGCGCCGCCGCTCGAGCTCGCCTGGACGGCGTTGCCGTTGGCGGTGACCGTGCCGGTGTTGACCGTGACCAGCCCGGACGCGGCCGGGGCCGACGAGCTGACCACAATGCCGCGCGAACCAGCACCGGTTGCGGAAGTCGTGCCTCCGGTGACGGTGGTGGTTCCGGCGGTGTTGGTTACGAGGATCGCGTCGCTATTGGCGCCCGCTGTGGTCACCGTCCCGCAGGTCACGCTGGTGTTGCCGTTGGCCGCGACGACGACTGCCGGGCTGTTCGCTCCGGTGGTCGAAACGTTGCCGCAATTGACCGTTGCGGTGGTGACGCCGCTGATGTTGATGCCGTTGGAGTTTGCGCCCGCCGTGGTGATCGCGCCGGTGTTGGCGAAGGTCAATGGACCGGTTCCGGTGATAGCCACCGCGGTGCCGGTCCCGGTGGTCGCTGCCCCGGCGACCGCGGCGTTGATCGCACCCGCTCCGCCGCTGATCCGCAGCGCGTTCGCACCATTGGCCGACTGCCGGCCGCCATTGAAGTTCACCGCACCGGTTGAGTTGATGACCGTGCCGGTCGCGCCCTGCTCGGTTGCGGTGACGGTCCCGGTGGCGAGGGTCACGGCATTGGTATCGGCGTTGATCGTCACGCCGTTGCCGGTGGTCGCCACGGTACCGACGGTCAGATTGACCGGTGCGGTCGAAGTGATGATCGCGCCTTGCGCGCCAAGACCCGTGGTGGCGACGTTGCCGAGGTTGCCGGTAACGCCGTTGGCGTTGAGCAGTGCCGCGGTCGATCCCGCTCCCGATGTCCTCAGGGTCGCGCCGGTGCCGCGCAGATTGAGCGTACCGGTGGAATTGGAGCGAAGTGCAGTCCCGACCGTCGTCACGTTGCCGTAACCGGCGTCGATCGCGCCGGTGCCGGTGAGAAGATCTAGGCCAGTCGCGCCAACACCGGCTGCGTTCGAACCGCCAGTGACAGTACCGGCATTGAGCGTGATCGTACCTGTTCCGTTGGTTTGCGCGAAGATGGTGGAGAAGGCGGTGTTGCTGGCAGCCGCGAAAGTGGTGGTGATCGCGATGTTGCCGCCATCCGGAGTGCCGGTCGAACGGGCGAACACAGCGTTGTTGCCGACGTTGGTCACTGCACCGCAGTTGATGGTGAGGGCACCCGAGCCGTTATTCTGGGCGAACACAGCCGCACTGTTGGGGCTGTTCGACGTCACCGTAGAGCAACCGATATCGACCCCGCCGACGGCGTTGAACACAGTACCGCCTACGCCCGCGCCATTGGTGCTGGTCACCGCACCGGTACGGACGACCACGCTGCCGGTGCCGCCCGGCAGAGCCTGCCCAACCACGCCAAATCCGTTCGCCGTGGTGACGTTGCCGGTCGCGATGCTGACGTTGTTGCCGTTGACGAGAATGCCCGAAGCGCCCGTCGAAATGTTACCGGCAACGACTGTTGCGTTCGACGTTGCTCCGGCGGAGGCGCTGATCGCGCGATCGGTCGTCGCCAGATTACCTGCGGTGATGTTGACCGAACCGGTCTGGCCAATGGCCTGGATACCGCGGCTGGTGGCGCCAGTCGTCGTAATGTCTCCGGTACGTAGCGTCAGGTCGGTGCCGCCGGTGGACAGCACGCCGAAGGAACTCGCGCCGTTGGTCGCAACGCTTCCGACGATTGCCGTCGCGGCCTGGCCGGTGGTATTGAGCGTCAAGCCATTTGCGCCGACACCGCCGGTCGTCCTGATGTTCACCGGCGCACTGGTGCCCGCCGGAATGAATGTCAGCGCTCCGCCGGTCGAGGTCAGGTCGATTGCGCGCGCCGCGGTGGTCGAAATCGGCCCGGTGGCTACGTAGGTGGTCGCCGAGGGACCCGTCGCGGCAACCGTGACGAGGCCGGGGCCGGGAACGGTCGTGGTCGCGGGTGTGGTAGTTGCGGTCAGCACCGTCGCGGCGCCGTCAACGCATGTGATCGTTGTGCCCGACTGCGTGCAGGCCGTGTTCTGTGCGTAAGCAATACTAGGCAAAAAGGCGCATGCCGCCGCCATCGACGCGCTGCCGAGCAGCGCGACGCGAGTCGCCAGAATTTTCATGGATAGTTCCCTGTTGCAAACGCGTGCACACGCCCTCGGCTTGATCCAACCGATTGAAAGACATACGTTCTTGAGAAGGAACGGTTCCGGCTCGGACGGGCGGGTATCAAAGAACGCCTGTTTCGCCAGCCCGCAACAGGCTGGTTTTGTTCGGCGCTGACCCAAGAACTCCGCCGGCCCTTAACATTCCAATCCGGAAACAACGTCGTGGACAAGGTCAAGAAACCGGGGAAGGAAACGCCCCGGACGCGGTGCCATAGTCTCGACGAACTCCGTGAAATCTGGGCAGCGGCTGGAATGTTGGGTTACCCTTTCGGGCCGGTGATCCAGCTCCTGATTGTCATTCCGATGCACCGCGAGGAAATCGCCTCGTTGCCCGTCGATGAACTCGATCTGGACTGGAATGTTGAAACGGAGGAAGGGAATTGGACCATTCCCGGCGAGCGGGTGAAGAATGGCCGCGCACTCAATGTGCCGTTGTCTGCACTGGCAGTTCGGATCATGCGATCGGTGATGGTTGATCCGATGCGTCCGAAGCAAAGCCGTTTCATGTTCACGACGACAGGCACTTCGTCGGTGTCGGGATTTCGCAAGGGCAAGGATCGGTTGGACCGCTATATCGCCGAAACACGGGAACAGGTCGCAACCAGAGTGAGCGGCACGGCAACCGAAATGCCGCATTGGACCATTCACGATCTGCGCTCGACCTTTGCGACGCGGGCGGCTGACCGGCTTGGTATCGACATCGCCGTTGTGGACCGGATGCTCAACCATGTAGCCACCGCAACCACGTCCAAGATCACGCGGATCTACAACATGTCCGAATTGTTCGAGCCGCGACGGCAGGCTTCCAACGCCTGGGCCGCATTGCTGGAATGCGGAGTGATCGGCGATGAATCCGCAAATGTATTGTAAATTGCGCTACCGCGTGCTACTGGTTTCGTTCTGAGGAGAAACATCATGGCACGCTCCACCCTGCGAAAAGACCATCCGCTTTCGATGCGGCTGCCCGATACGGACATTGCGATCATTGACCGTGCCGCCAGCCTTCGCGGACGGTCGCGGACGGAGTTCATGCGTGATGCCGCGGTGCGGACAGCCGAAGAGGTGATCATGGAAAACACCATCATCCGCATGTCGCCGGAGGGATTTGCCGCCTTTGCCGATCTGCTGGATCGGCCGGCAAAGCCTGTGCCCGAAATGGTCGAGATTCTTGGACGATCTGCACCCTGGGAAACCAAGGCCGCCTCCAAATAGGCCCGCGACTTGGCATTGTCTGCTCCCGAACTGCTCAGCGATGCGCACGACTTGTCGCAATTTTCCTGCGGCAAGCAGTCGCTCGATAATTGGCTGCGATCCCGTGCGCTGACGAACCAGAAAAAGGGGTTCACGGTCGTCATGGTTGTCCATGATGCGGGCCGTGTGGTCGGCTATTACGGCCTTGCGCCAACCGCCGTTGTCCCTGCCAGTCTTCCGCGTTCGGTCCGCACAGGGCAGCCACCAGACCCGGTGCCGTGTTTACTGCTGGGCCAATTGGCGACGGACTTGAACTGGCTAGGCAAGGGCATTGGCACCGGCTTGCTCAAACATGCTTTGCAGCGCTGCGTCGAGGGCGCGACGCTGATTGGCGGGCGAGCGCTGATCGTCAATGCGGTCGATGAGGATGCGATGGCGTTCTGGCGCAGGCGCGGTTTCCTGTCGTCGAAGGATGATCCGATGGTGCTGTCCCGCTCGATCCTCGATATTGCTGCTTCGCTCGATCAGAGCGCACTGCGCGACGGTACGCACTGAGTGCAGGGGGATCGGATGTGTCGCTCATGACGGAAATAGACTCCGAAGCCGACAATCCTGACTTACGGCACCGATTGACCTGATCTTTTGAGCACCACAAAGCCCCGCCCGGCCAAGCCGGGCGGGGCGTGGGTGCGGTGGTCAGTGGCCGTTCGAAGTGCGGGCGCGTGACCAGATCAGGTTGAAGGTCTTGCCATCTTCGTCGGCGAACAGGCTGGCGTAGATCGGGGCGGTGAAGCTGGGATCGTCGAGCTTGATCGAAAGGTGGGCACCTCCATCAACCCGCTGATTTGAGTGGATTTGGGCCTGGGGTGTCGAGCCTGGCATAATTGCAAGGTTTTTGAGCCTCCATTTCACTGTTTCTGGTGGCTCTCCTGCCTTTCAGGCGCAGCTATCCCGTCGCTGCCCGTCGCTCGTGGAAGAGCAGGCGGTGCATGTTGTAGGCGAGGTTGGCGAGGACGATCTTGGCCTCGGCGCGCTTGATGCCGATGGTGCGGATGAACAGTCCCATCTGGTCCTTCTGGCGGGCGAAGACATGCTCGACGCGGGCGCGGACCTTCGATTTGGCGGCGTTGGACTTGGCGGTGCGCTCGGGCATCGGCTTGCCGCGCGGCTTCCTGCGGTGGATGCGGCTGACCCGGCTTTGCCGCTTGAGCCATGCTTCGTTGGCCTGGCTGCGATAGGCGGTATCGGCCCAGACGTCGGAGGCGGTGTTGTCGCTGGTGACGACTTCGCGCAGCATTTTCCCGTCGAAGCGGGCTGCATCGGTGACCTTGCCTTTGCGGATGAAGCCGAAGGTACGGCAGATCGACACGCTGCTCTTGTAGCCGAAGCTGGGGATGGCGATGTCGATCCCCGGCCTGCCGTCGGCCAAGGGCTTGGCTTTGACGAACTTCAGCGTCCAGCGCGCGTCGGTGTCCTTCTGCGCCGCCCTGGCTGGCTCGTCGGGCCATATCTCGCCGGCGCTCTTGCCTGCCTTGATTGCATCCTTCTCAGGCGCGGTGTTGCGCTGCTTGGGCGCGGCCACCAGCGTCGCATCGACGATCTGCCCGCCCATGGCGAGATAGCCGCGCTCCTTGAGCTGGCGGTCGAAGTCGGCGAACACCGCATCGAGCGCGCCCGCCTCGGTCAGCTTCTCGCGGAACAGCCGGATCGTGTTGGCATCGGGCGTCGGTGCGCCGAGGTCGAAGCCCAGAAAGCGCAACCAGCTCAGCCGGTCGCGGATCAGATACTCCATCCGCGCGTCGGCAACATTGTTCTGCGCCGCCAGCACCAGCACCTTGAGCATCGCCACCGGATCATACG
>JAUYQH010000165.1 GCA_030697365.1 Novosphingobium sp.
TCTGCTGATCGTCTATGTATTCGCCGGGCAGAGCACACAGCAGGTAGTAGTTGAGCGCCGGACGGCACGACGAGCACCCTTCGGGGGTGCTCCAGTGCATCTTCTGCATGACTTCGGGGATCGTGCGCATGGCTTGGGCCACTATCTGGCGGCGGACATCGTCGTGGCCGAAGCTGGTGCACTTGCACAGCGTCCTGGCGCCAGCCTGGACTTCGTCGCCGAGCGTCAGTGCGAGCAGGCCTTCAACCAGTCCGGTGCACGATCCGCAGCTGGCCGAAGCCTTGCAGGTGCCCCGCACCGCATCAAGGCTGTGCGCGCCCTTGGCGATGCACGAGACTACCTGGCCCTTGGAAACGCCGTTGCAGCCGCAAATCTCGGCAGAATCCGAGAGCGCCGCAACGGCGGCCTTAGGGTCCGCTACGCCTCCTCCCGAGGCGAACGACTGGCCGAAGATCAGGACGTCACGCAAGGTCGAGATATCCTCGCCGCGCTTGAGCAGGTCGAAGTACCACCCGCCGTCGGCGGTATCGCCGTACAAAACCGCGCCGACGATCCGGTCGTCGCGCACCACGACGCGTTTGTAGATGCCCCGTGAGGCGTCGCGCAGGACGATGTCCTCGGCCCCGTCGCCGCCCGAGAAGTCGCCGGCGGAGAACACGTCGATTCCCGAGACCTTGAGCTTGGTTGAGGTGACCGAGCCGGTGTAGCCGCTGTGCTGCTCGACCAGCCCGTCGGCCAGCGCGCGGCACATCTCCCATAGCGGTGCGACGAGGCCATAGACCTGGCCATCGTGCTCGACGCATTCGCCGACCGCGAGGATCGCCGGGTCCGAAGTGACCATGTGGTCGTCGACATGGATGCCGCGTCCGACTGCGATCCCCGCGTCACGCGCCAGCGCCACCGACGGGCGAATGCCGACTGCCATCACCACCAGATCGGCGGGGATCAGCGTGCCGTCCTTGAGCCGGGTTCCTTCGACGTGGCTGGTCCCGACGATCTCGGCGGTATCCGCGCCGGTGAGGATCGTTTGCCCCCGAGCCTCCAGCGCCTGCTTGAGCAGCCACCCCGCCGCCTCGTCGAGTTGGCGCTCCATCAGCGTCGGCATCAGGTGGATGACGGTGACTTTCATTCCGCGCAGGCTAAGGCCGTGCGCAGCCTCGAGCCCTAGCAGTCCACCGCCGATCACCACCGCTGCCCCGCCGCGGTCCGCCGCAGCCAGCATCGTCTCGACATCGTTCATGTCGCGAAAGCCGATCACCCCAGGCAAGTCCTTGCCCGGCACCGGGATGATGAACGGGTCCGAGCCGGTTGCAATCAGCAGCCGGTCATAGCCGGTGGTCAGCCCGCTGCGGGTGGTGACGGTCCTGGCTGCCCGATCCACCCTTGAAACCGGATCGCCCGCGATCAGCGCAATCCCGTGCTCGTCGTACCAATCCTGACCGTTGATGACGATTTCATCAAAACTCTTCTCGCCCGCGAGCACCGGCGAAAGCATGATCCGATTGTAGTTCACCCGCGGTTCGGCGCCGAAGATGGTGATGCGGTAGCGCCCGGCATCGCGCGCCAGCAGTTCCTCGACCGCGCGGCACCCGGCCATGCCGTTGCCGACCACCACGAGATGCTCGCGGGTGTCGCTGTCCTGCACAAGGATCGGCTGGTGTTCCATCATATCGTCCAGTCCACTTGGAGCCAGAATTTCGTGGTGTCGGTGGCGAACTTGTCGGCCTGGTAGTCGGCGTAGCGGACGGAGATCGTCGTCTTGCGGAACTTGGCGCTCGCCAGCAGATCGATCTCATTGCCGTAGTGGCGGACAATGCGGTCGCTTTCGAAGCGGTGGTAGGCGGCTTGCAAGGTGACCGATGCCAGTGGGCCGAGCTTCTTGATGCCATAGCCGAGGCTGCCGTAGAGATTGTGGACTCCGTCGGGAGGGGTGGTCAGGAACTTGTCGGCCCAACCTTGGAACTTGAACCCGGTGGCGAGTGGGGTCTGGAACGAGGTCAGCGCCGCTCCGTTGTCCGCGCCGAGCACTTCGTACCCGCCGCCGAGCTTGAAGCCTTTGGCTTCGAGCGAGGCATCGGCGAGGTAGTAGTCGGCCGAATAGCCGTTGGGATTGCGATGATAGTCCGACTGGCGCGCGTGGCTGAGCTGGTACGCCAGCTTGGCCTTGCCCACCTGCTTCGCCCCCGCCAGCCGCGCCCCATACGTCTGGCTCGACATTCGGAAGCCGAACACCGCCGCCTCGTCCTCGTCGACCAGATAGGCGAACGCGGACACCAACCCGAGCGGCGAGGCGTAGCCGGCGTTGCCGAACATGAAATCGCCCGAGACCGCCTGCTGGCGCCCGCCGGTGCCATCGACGCCCCACAGCGTCCGGTGGCTCCACGCATAGCTCGCGTCGAGCTTGAGGCGGGGAATCGCGGTGACCTCGGCACGCACCGCGTCGAAAGTCTGGCCGTTCTGGCGGAAGTTTACCGTGCCGACGAAGCGTTCGTCGTCGAGCGCAATCCGCTGGCGTCCGGCGGTCAGCGTCAGCGGCTTGCTGCGGTACTGGATTTGCGCGCGGTAGAGCGCGACGTTTTCGGGGTCGGCGACCAGGGGCCGCGTTGCGGGCGGGTGGAGTCCGTCGAAGTAGTCGTCGACGATCGCCAGCGTGCCCTGGCCCTCGACCAGCGCCACCCAGGGGCCCGAGCTCGCCTCCGCCCCGGCGCGGACCCGGGCAGTGGCGGCATCGGCGCGCGCCGCCAGCCCATCCTGATCGACCTGCTCATAGCGCAGGCGGGCGTCGATCAGGGGTTTGAGGGCGATGGTCTGGGCCGCGGCGGGAGTGCCCGCCGCGAGCCCTATGACCAAGGCAGAGTGGATCAGCCGCACCGCTTCAGATCCGCACCGTCGAAGCCGCACCCCAGGCCGAGCGCCACTTGCCCTTGACCAGCGTCAGCCCGGCAAGCGCGACCACCGCGAGCCCCGCGAAGATCAGAAAGCCAGATGAGAAACTGCCGGTGTATTGCTTGGCCAACCCAAGCGAAGAGGCGAGGTAAAACCCGCCGACCCCGCCAGCCATCCCGACCAGCCCGGTCATCACCCCGATCTCGGCAGCGAAGCGCTGCGGGACGAGCTGGAAAACCGCGCCGTTACCGGTGCCCAGCGCCAGCATCGCGACCACGAACAGCCCGAGCGCGGCGGCGACTGTCGCGGCCGATGCGATCCCGGTGAGCGCCAGCGCGGCGATGATGAACACGCCGGTCAGCGTCTTGACCCCACCGATCGCATCGGCCAGCGCGCCACCCATCGGGCGCACCAGCGATCCGGCCAGGACGCACGCCGCGGTGCCGTACCCGGCCTGGATCGGGGTCAGCCCGAAACGGTCGGTGAAGTAGATCGGCAGCGACGCGGCGAGCCCGACGAACCCGCCGAAGGTCACCGCATAGAACCCCATCAGCCACCACGCATCGGCCTGCCTGAGCGGTTCCAGGTATTGGGCGAAGCTCTTGGGCGCGGGTGCGTCGGGCGCGTCCTTGGCCATGATCATGTAGATCACGAACACGATCGACAGCGGGATGCAGGCGAGGCCCAGCACCGCGTTCCAGCCGAACAGCTTGGCGAGACCCGGCGCGAACAGTGCCGCGAGCACAGTGCCCGAATTGCCCATTCCGGCCAGCCCCATCGCCTTGCCCTGGTGCTCGGCCGGGTACCAACGGCTGGCGAGCGGCAGCGCGATGGCGAAGCTGGCACCGGCAAAGCCGAGGATGACACCGAGCGCCAGCGTGCCGGCGAAGCTGATGACGCCCACCATCCACGCCGTGAACAGCCCCGCAATCACGATCAACTGGCTGATCGCGCCAGAACGCTTGGGCCCGATCCGGTCAACCAGCAGCCCGTTGACCACCCGCAGCAGCGCGCCGGCCAGCGTCGGCACCGCGACCATCAAGCCCTTTTGCGCGGGGGACAGCGCCAGCGCCTTGGCGATGTCGGGCGCGAGCGGACCGAGGATGACCCAGACCATGAACGCCAGGTCGAAGTACAGGAACGCCGCGATCAGCGTCGGCGTGTGCCCGCTGGCCCAAAAGCTGGTCGTGGGAGCGGCGTGGGTCTTGTCCCAGAATGCATTCGCCATCTTTCGTCTCCGTGCGATGGACAAAGAAAAAGCCGCCAGAAAGCGGCCCTTCCGGGCGACCTCCTGACGGCTTCGTTGCCTTTTAGCGGGCGGCTTCTATGCCGGTCCGCAGTTCACTCCGGCCCCCCACGCTGGAGGCCTGCGAGCGTCTATTTCGTGCCCGGCATCATCGCCGGACGCACATAAGCTGCCTGATTCGCTGCACTTGCGCAATGGTTATTTCGCAAGTGCAGCAAAAATCCTAGGTCAGTCCCGCGAGGTACCCGGGAATGTCGTCGGGATCGAACGGACGGCGGTCGAAGAAGGTGTCTCTGCCCAGAATGAGGCGGCCTTGCGCCGTGCCCACCCCCAGCGCGTCGGTCACAGCACCCTCGAGCTTTGAGCTGGACGAGGGCAAAGTCGCTGCCGATCCGGCGAGCGCCTCGCGATAGACGTCGGGTCGGAACACGGCTTGCGCGATCTCCGCCTCGGCGGCCGAGAATGGCGTTCGATCCCAGCGGGTCATTTGCGAATAGAGCCACGCCGCCTGGCTGCGCCACGGGAAGTTGGCGGCTTCGCGGTACTGGAACATGAAGTCGGGGTAGTGGATCGGCGCGGCATCGCGGCTAAGGCGAATGCGGTCGGTGATGGCGCGCATGATCGTCTCGACCGGCGCATCACAGTATTCCGGCCGGGCGAGGATCGCGGCGTTTTCCTTCGCCGCGTCCGGATCGACGAAGTGCGCCGCCGCAGCGTGGAGCGCGCGAATCAGCGCCCCGACTTCGGCACCACGCTCGTCGAGCTGGTCCTTGCGCAAGGCGAGCACTTTTTCGACGCCTCTCCGCCAAATCTGCGCGGTGACCAGTGCGATCCGTCCGACCCCGCGGTCGACCGAGATCGAGTTCCACGGCTCGCCCACGCAGATCCCATCGACATCACCCGCGGCCAGCGCGTCGGCGGCGAACGGCGGGCTGGTGACGACCAGCTCGACATCGGCGTCGGGTTCGATGCCGACCGCGGCGAGCCAGTAGCGCAGCATGTAGTTGTGGCTCGAATAGCGGTGAACCACCCCGAAGCGCAGCCGCTGACCGGCGGCGGCGCGGGCGAGCGCCACTTCGCGCAATGCCTGGCCGAGCCGCGCCGGATCGGCGATGCCGCCGTCCAGTCCGCACGCCGCCGCCAGCGCGGTCGAAAACGTCACCGCGTTGCCGTTGAGCCCCAGCACGAACGGCACCGCCAGCGGCGTCGCCGGCCGCCCGCGCCCCAGCGTGGTGCCGATCGCTAAAGGCGCGATCAGGTGCGCGGCATCGGTGTGGCCGTAAAGCAGCCGATCGAGCACGGTCGCCCAAGTCATGTCGCGGACCGGCTGGATCGCGATGCCCTCGGCCGGGGCGAACCCCTGCTCGTGCGCCAGGATCGGCAGCGCAGCATCGACCAGCGGCAGGAACCCGATGCGAAAACTGCTCACGGCATTTCACCCATTAGCGCTTCGCTGGTAATGACCGCCTCGGCGACTTCGGCGATCCGGCGGTTGGTGCTCATCGCGTGCGTGCGTAACAGCGCATAGGAATCGGGTTCGCTCAGCCCGCGGCGCTGCATCAGGATTGCCTTGGCTTTGTCGACCGCGGTGCGGTCAGCCAGCGCGGTGCGCGCTTCGTGGAGTTCGTCCTGGAGCCTCGCGAACGCCTGGAAGCGCCGCACCGCCAGATCGAGCACCGGCTTGATCCGGCTGCTTGTCAGGCCATCCACGATATAGGCGGAAACCCCTGCGTCGACCGCCGCAGCGGTGGCTTCTGTGTCGGTCTGATCGACGAACATCGCGATCGGCCTGGCCAGCGCCCGGCTCATCGCGAAATAATCCTCGAGCACGTCGCGGCTGGGGTTCTCCAGGTTGACCAGGACCACCTCGGGTTGCGCGCGGTCGAGCTGGGCAAGGATCGGCGCATGTGGATCGATTTGCACCAGATCGGTCAGCCCTGCCTCACGCAATCCTTCGGCGATAATCGCCGCGCGCGAGGAGCTGGTATCGATGATCGCGATGCGCACGCTCCATTGGATATGCTGCCCTGCAACATAACTCCACACCTGATTGTTGAATGTCCGCTGTCTCCACTTGCGCACTAAGTAGGGGCAGGCCGCAACCGGCCCGTTCCGGCCGCGAAGGGTTGTACCAACCCAGCCGAGTCTCCGGTTCGGCGGTATCATGCCTCTGGCCATCAAGGCCGAAGGAGGTGTGTCATGGGAGTATCAGACCTTGATCCTGGCGCTCGCGAGCGTCGACCGTGGAACGCAGGCAATATGGTTGGCGCGAAGCGCCCGCTGAAACCACGCGATGTTTGGGCGATCCGCTTTTTCCTCGACGAACACCGACGATTGAGAGACCGGGCGCTGTTCGACCTGGCGATCGATAGCAAGCTGCGCGGCTGCGACATAGTCAAGATGAAGATCGGGGACATCGTCGCCAGCGGTGCCATTCGAAATCGAGCGACGGTGATCCAGCAAAAGACCCATCGACCCGTTCAGTTCGAGTTGATGACCGAAGCGCGCAAAACACTGCTGACCTGGCTCAACCGCCGTGGTGGCACGGTGGACGATTTCATCTTCCCGAGCCGCATCAACTATATGGGGCACCTGAGCACGCGCCAGTATGCTCGATTGGTCGACGAATGGGTTGGTGCAGTTGGCCTGAACGTGTCAGAATACGGCGCACACTCAATGCGTCGAACGAAGGCTTCGCTCATCTACAAGGCAACCGGCAACCTTCGGGCCGTGCAAATCCTGCTCGGTCATACGAACATCGAGAATACGGTTCGCTACCTCGGCGTCGACATCGATGACGCAATCACTTTGGCCGAGCGCACCGAAATCTGAACGTGACGGCTCCTCGCCGTGGCGGGGAGCCGTCAAGGATCAGGGTGAACAAACGACAGCAACTACGGTGGCCGACACCGCACATTTTAGTCCGGATTGTTGGCGCTTGCTGACGAACGCCGAGTTGGCCGGAACGTCAGATTTTCGCAACTCACTTCCGGAAACCGCCCGGGCAGGAGATGGCCCAATATTGGGCATTCATCGACCGTTCTGGAAAGCTCGTTCCAAGCTTTCATCCGGGAGAAAAGTGGCACGGCGACGAAGCGAGTGGCCAGGCTTTAAAAGCCCATTCCGCCCATTCCGCCGCCTGGCATCGCCGGCATACCGGGCTTATCCTCGACGATGTCGGAGATCGCCGCTTCAGTGGTGATGAGCAGGCCCGCCACTGATGCGGCGTCCTGGAGTGCCGAGCGCACCACCTTGGTCGGATCGATCACGCCCGACTGGATGAGGTTCTCGTACTTGTCGGTCTGCGCGTTGAACCCCATCGTTTGGTCGGCTTCGCGCAGCAGATTGCCAACGACCACCGCTCCGTCGTGCCCGGCGTTCTGGGCGATCTGACGAAGCGGCGCCTGCAAGGCCCGTCGAACGATGTCGATGCCGCGCGTCTGATCGTCATTGGCACCGCTCAATTTGTCGAGCGCCTGACTGGCATAGAGCAGCGCGGTGCCACCGCCGGGAACAATCCCCTCCTCGACCGCAGCGCGGGTGGCATGAAGCGCGTCATCGACGCGATCCTTGCGCTCCTTGACCTCGGTCTCGGACGCCCCGCCGACCTTGATGATGGCGACACCGCCGGCAAGCTTGGCCAGGCGCTCCTGAAGCTTTTCCTTATCGTAGTCCGAGGTCGTGTTCTCGATCTGCTGACGAATGGCTTCGACCCGGCCCTTGATTGCTTCGGCCCCACCCGCGCCATCGACGATGGT
>JAUYQH010000178.1 GCA_030697365.1 Novosphingobium sp.
GGTATCCCGGAGGCGTGGATTTGGGCGGTCATGCGCGTCGAAAGCAACGGCGACGGCCGCGCGATTTCGACGGCCGGCGCGATGGGCCTGATGCAGATTATGCCCGCGACCTGGGCCGGCACGCGAGCACGCTATGGGCTAGGTTCCGATCCCTATGACGTGCGCGACAACATCATGGCGGGCGCGGCCTATCTGCGCGCGATGTTCGACCGCTACGGCAACGCGACGGCGATGCTTGCAGCCTATAATGCGGGACCGGGCCGCTATGACGAGTATCTTTCGCGCGGCCGGCCGTTACCCGCCGAGACGCGCGCCTATCTCGCAAAGCTGGCATCGATCACCGGCGGCCCGGACGACACACAGCTAGCCGTCGCGCCGCCATCCGATCCGTTCGCCTGGCGTCGCGCCGCGCTGTTCGCGGCACGGCCGGACGCGCTTTCGCCGACGCTGCCATCTGCCAACCGGACTCCATCCGATGGGCAGGCGGACGATCGCGCCGAGCTTGCCATGAGCGCTGCTCCGCCGCCCTCCAGCCGCCTGTTCGTCCCGCTTTCCGGGCGGCGTCCGCAATGAGCGGCTGTCGCGCGCTCGGGCGGTTTCCCGCGCAGCCTTTCGTAGCGCCGGAAGGGAGCAGGGTTGGGTTTTGGCAGGGGGAAGGTCGAGGGCAAGATAAAGGGCGGCAATGTGCGAAGCCATTTTGCCCCGGTCGTAGCCTTGATTCTCAAGGCTTTTGGGCATTGCTGCGCAATGTGTGCGGAAATCCCGCACTGTGCGGCGCTGGCCGAACGCCAGCCGCCGCGAGGATTTTCCGCACAGTGCGGCGCTTCGCGCCATGAGCGGCGACGATGATTTCCGCATCCGGCCTGGCCGCATCCGTTCGAAGGGAGGCCAGCGCGCGCTGCCGATCATCGTCCAGGCGCTCGCGGCCGCGCAACGGGCCGGCGGCCATGTCTCGCGGCGGGGCCGGATCGTCGCCCCTGGCCGCTCGACCTTCGGGCGCGGGCGGGTCGCCAGCCTGCGCGCTACCCACCGGCTCGGCCACCGCTCACGGCAGGTTGTCGTCAAGGCGCGTGTCGTCCGGCATGGCGGTCGCGCCTCGCTCGCCGCCCACCTCAATTATCTGCAACGCGATGGCGTCACCCGCGATGGCGAACGGGGCGTGCTGTTCGGCGCGGAGGCCGAGGGCCTCGACCGCAATGCGTTCGCTGCGGCGTGCGAAAACGACCGCCACCATTTCCGCTTCATCGTCTCGCCGGAGGATGCGCCCGAGATGGGCGACCTCAAGGGCTTTACCCGCGAGTTGATGACGCGAATGGAAGCCGACCTCGGCACCCGGCTCGACTGGCGAGCCGTCGAGCATTGGAACACCGACAACCCCCACGTCCATATCATCGTGCGCGGTATCGGCGAGGATGGGCAGAACCTCGTCATCTCGCGCGATTATATCGGCGAGGGAATGCGGGCGACGGCGCGCGATATCGTCACGCGCGAGCTGGGTCTGCGCAGCGACCTCGACATCCGCCAGTCACTGGAGCGGCAGGTCGAGGCCGAGCGCTGGACAGAGATCGACCGCGACCTGTCGCGCACGATGCAGCGCGACGGCCTGATCGACATGGCGCCCGAGCCCGGCGTCCGGCCGGACGGCGACCATGCGCTCAGGATGGGACGGCTGCGCAAGCTGGAGCGGCTCGGCCTCGCCACCGAAATTGGGCCGGGCCAATGGACCATCGCGGCCGACGCGCAAGGAGCCCTGCGCGCGCTGGGCGAGCGCGACGACATCATCAAGCGGATGCACAAGGCGATGAGCGAGCGCGGCATCGATCGGGGCGCTGCCAATTATGTGCTCGACGCCGATCCGGCCCAGCCCGTGATCGGGAAGCTGGTCGATCGCGGCCTGCATGACGAGCTGACCGGCGGCGCCTATGCGATCGTCGACGGCGTCGACGGACGCACCCACCATATCCGCTTTCCCGACATCGAGGCGACCGGCGATTGCAAGCCCGGCGCGATCGTCGAGCTGCGCCATTTCGAGGACCGCAAGGGCCGGCAGCGGGTCGCGCTCGCGGTGCGATCGGACATGGACCTGTCCGCGCAAGTCCGCGCGCGGGGCGCGACCTGGCTCGACCGGCGCAACCTGTCGAGCGACGGCCGCGATCTGGGCGGCGGCTTCGGCACCGAAGTGCGCGCCGCGATGGAGGCGCGCGCCGAACATCTCGCCGACGAAGGGCTGGCGCGGCGGCAGGGCCAGCGCATCATCTTCGCGCGCGGCCTGCTCGACACGCTCCAGCGGCGCGAGCTGGATATGGTCGCCAAGGATCTGTCGGCCGAAATCGGCTTGCCGCACACGCCGTCCAAGATGGGCGAATATGTCGCCGGCACCGTGCGCCAGCGTCTGACGCTCGCCTCGGGTCGCTTCGCGATGATCGACGATGGGCTGGGCTTCCAGCTCGTGCCCTGGTCCCCCTCGCTCGACCGCCAGATCGGCAAGCACATCTCCGGCGTCATGCGGAGCAATGGCGGCGTCGACTGGTCGTTCGGGCGCGGCCGGGGCCTCGGCCTGTGAACCGTCAAAGGAGATAGCCCATGTCCGCGACCAAGATTCTGTGGGGTCAGATCATCATCGTCTTTTTGGTCGTGCTCGCCGGGGTGTGGGGCGCGACGCAATGGACTGCGGCCGCGCTCGCCTATCAGCCCGAGCTGGGCCGCCCGTGGTTCGTGACGCTGGGCTATCCCGTCTATCCGCCGCCGGCCTTCTTCTGGTGGTGGTTTTCGTTCGACGCCTACGCGCCGCGCATCTTCGAGAAGGGCGCGTTCATCGCCGCGTCGGGCGGGTTCGCGTCGATCGCCGTCGCGATCGGCATGTCGGTATGGCGCGCGCGCGAACTGAAGAACGCCCAGACTTATGGATCCGCGCGCTGGGCGGAAGCGAGCGAGGTTCGCTCCGCGGGCTTGCTTGGGCCGAACGGCGTCATGCTCGGGCGGCTCGGAACCGATTATCTCCGGCACGATGGGCCGGAGCATGTCTTGTGTTTCGCGCCGACACGCAGTGGCAAGGGCGTCGGCCTGGTCGTGCCGACCCTGCTCAGTTGGCCGAGCTCGGCGATCGTGCATGACATCAAGGGCGAGAACTGGCAGCTCACCGCTGGCTTTCGTGCCCGCCACGCACGGGTGCTGCTGTTCGATCCGACCAACCCGCTATCCGCCGCCTACAATCCCCTCCTCGAAATCCGCAAGGGCGCCTGGGAGGTGCGCGACGTGCAGAACGTCGCCGACGTGCTGGTGGACCCGGAAGGCAGTCTCGAGAAACGCAACCACTGGGAAAAAACCTCGCATGCGCTGCTGGTCGGCGCGATCCTTCATGTGCTGTATGCCGGCGAGGACAAGACGCTAGCGGGCGTGGCAGCCTTCCTATCCGACCCGCGCCAGCCGATCGAGTCGACATTATCCGCCATGATGACCACGCCGCATCTCGGCGAGGCCGGCGTCCATCCCGTCGTCGCCAGTGCCGCACGCGAACTGCTGAACAAGTCGGCCAACGAGCGATCGGGCGTGCTGTCCACCGCCATGTCGTTCCTGGGCCTCTATCGCGATCCCGTCGTCGCGCAGGTTACGCGGGCCTGCGAATGGCGCATAGCGGATCTGGTCGAGGGGGAGCGGCCGGTCACGCTCTATCTTGTCGTTCCGCCGAGTGACATATCCCGCACCAAGCCGCTCATCCGCCTCATCCTCAACCAGATCGGACGCCGGCTCACCGAGGAACTGACCCCGAAGCAGAGCCGCCACCGCGTGCTCCTGATGCTCGACGAGTTTCCGGCGCTGGGGCGCCTCGACTTCTTCGAGTCCGCCCTGGCCTTCATGGCCGGCTACGGCCTGAAGGCGTTCCTGATTGCCCAAAGCCTCAACCAGATCGAGAGGGCGTATGGCCCGAACAATGCGATCCTCGACAACTGCCATGTGCGCGTATCGTTCGCCACCAATGACGAGCGCACCGCCAAGCGCGTGTCGGACGCGCTCGGCACCGCCACCGAGATGCGGGCGATGAAGAATTATGCAGGGCACCGGCTCTCGCCCTGGCTCGGCCATCTGATGGTCTCGCGCTCCGAAACCGCCCGCCAGCTCCTGACCCCCGGCGAGGTGATGCAGCTTCCGCCCGACGACGAGATCGTCATGGTGGCCGGCGTGCCGCCGATCCGCGCCAAGAAGGTGCGCTACTTCAAGGATCGGCGCTTCACCGAACGGGTGCTGTCGCCGCCGGACCTGAGCGTCGGACGAAGCCGAGCGCGGCCCGACGACTGGAGCGCCCTCCCGCCGCTCGCCGCGCCCCCGCCAGCCGAACTGCCGCGGCAGGACCAGGCGCGCGAGGCCGTGAGCGAGGATGAGGATGATGAAAACGCCGGGCTGCGCCGGCAGCCCGACTTGGAACGGCATATCGACATCGCACCGCAGCCCAGGCCCGCGCCCGCCAATGAGTTCGAGCTGGACGAACCGGACCCCGACACTGACGCCGCGCGGCAGGCGGCGGCGCGTCGCCAAATGCAGGGCGCGGCGCGGCAGGCCTCGCTCGATCCCGGCGACGGCATCGAGCTATGACGACCAAGACCCCATTCTCGGTCTATCTCGATCCGGAGCTGATGCAGTCGCTCGCGGCCTATGCTGACCGCAGGGGCAAGTCGCGCTCGCTGGTCGCTGAGGCGGCTATCGCGTCGTTCTTGTCACCCGACGCCGATGAGCAGCGCGAAGCGGCTATTGCCAAGCGGCTTGATCGGATTGACCGGCGCCTGACCCGGCTTGAGCGCGATGTCGGGATAGATGTCGAGATGATCGCGCTGTTCGTGCGCTTCTGGCTGTCGAACACGCCCCCGCCGCCTGAGGCCGAGCGCGATGCCATGCGCCGCTTGGGGAACGACCGTTACGATGCCTTCATGACGGCGCTCGGCCACCGACTCGCGAAGGGACCGAAGGTCCGGCAGGAGATTGGCGAGGACTTTCCGTCCCAGGACGGCTGAGCCGCCTACGCTGCTCCCTGTCTTTCTTCGCCAGACTACGACGCCTGCATTTCCTTGTTGAATCCCGACCTTTCCTGTCTCTCTTGATGTGCCCCTGACGCCGGGCGGCGGTTCGCCCGGCCCAATTCAGGGGCTGATCCTTGACCGTCCAACCGATCCGATCCGAAGCCAGCATGCGCGGCGCGCGGATGTTGCGTACGGCGCTCGGGCCATCGATCGCGGCTTGGCTCGACGATCCGGCCGTCATTGAGGTGATGCTGAACCCCGATGGCCGGCTGTGGCTCGATCGGCTCGGCGAAGGGATCAGCGACACCGACATGACGCTGGCCGCCGCGGACGGCGAGCGCATCGTGCGTCTGGTCGCGCATCATGTCGGCGTCGAGGTTCACGCCCGGTCCCCACGCGTCTCGGCCGAGCTGCCTGAAGGCGGCGAACGGTTCGAGGGGCTGTTACCACCCGTCGTCGCCGCGCCGGCCTTCGCGATCCGCAAGCCCGCGGTCGCGGTGTTCACGCTGGGCGACTATGCGGCGGCCGGCATCATGTCGGCCGCGCACGCCGAGGCGCTGCGCCAGGGCGTAGAGACGCGCGCCAACATCCTCGTCGCGGGCGGGACCGGCAGCGGCAAAACCACGCTGGTCAACGCGCTGCTGGCCGAGGTGGCGAAGACCACCGATCGTATCGTGCTGATCGAGGATACGCGCGAGCTGCAATGCGCTGCGCCCAACCTCGTCGCCATGCGGACGAAGGATGGCGTCGTCTCGCTGTCCGATCTCGTGCGGTCCTCACTGCGCCTGCGCCCTGACCGCATTCCCATCGGCGAGGTGCGCGGCGCTGAGGCGCTCGATCTTCTCAAAGCCTGGGGCACCGGCCATCCCGGCGGCATCGGCACCATCCACGCCGGGACCGCGCTCGGCGCACTGCGCCGGATGGAACAACTCATTCAGGAGGCGGTGGTCACCGTCCCGCGCGCGCTGCTGGCCGAGACCATCGACCTGATCGCCGTGCTGATCCGCGACGGGCACGGCCGCCGGCTCGCCGAGCTGGCCCGCGTCGACGGACTCGACCCCGCCACCGGCGACTACCGCCTCACCCCGCTTTCCCCAACCCAGCCAGGAGACCTCCCATGATCCATGCTCTTACGTCTGGCGCACGTCGCGCCATGCTCACCGCTTCGGCCAGCCTGCTCGCGCTGACCTTCGCCGTTCCCGCCCATGCGTCGGGATCGTCGATGCCGTGGGAAGCGCCGCTCCAGTCGATCCTCGAAAGCATCGAGGGGCCGGTCGCGAAGATCATCGCGGTGCTGATCATCATCATCACCGGACTGACGCTCGCATTCGGTGATACGTCTGGTGGCGCGCGCAAGCTCATCCAGATCGTGTTCGGGCTATCGATCGCCTTCGCCGCGTCGAGCTTCTTCCTGTCGTTCTTCTCGTTCGGCGGCGGAGCACTAGTCTGATGGAGGCCGGCGAGCCGATCTCCGGCTACTATGCGCCGGTTCACCGGGCGCTGACCGAGCCCATCCTGCTCGCCGGTGCTCCCCGCTCGCTCGCCATCGTCAATGGCACGCTGGCGGGCGCGATCGGTCTCGGCCTGCGGCTCTGGGTCGCGGGCCTGGTCATCTGGGCCATCGGCCACGCGATCTCGGTCTGGGCGGCGCGGCGCGACCCGCAATTCGTGGATGTGGCCCGGCGCCACCTCCGCTTTCCGACATGGATGCAGTCATGATGAGCTTGCGCGAATACCGCCACAAGGCGGCGCACCTCGCCGACTTCCTGCCCTGGGCCGCGCTGATCGCCGAGGGGGTTGTGCTCAACAAGGACGGATCGTTCCAGCGCACCGCCCGATTTCGTGGCCCCGATCTCGACAGCGCCACGCCGGCCGAGCTGGTCGCGACGAGCGCCCGGCTGAACAGTTCGCTCCGCCGGCTCGGCTCGGGCTGGGCCATATTCGTCGAAGCGCAGCGCACGCCCGCGCTGGACTATCCAGATGCCGCGTTCCCTGATCCGGTCTCGGCACTGGTCGATATGGAGCGGCGCGAACAGTTTCGCGAGGAAGGCGCCCATTTCGAGAGCGCCTATTATCTCACGCTGCTATGGATGCCGCCGGCCGAGGAAGCCGCCCGCGCCGAAGGCTGGCTTTACGAGGGCCGGTCCACCACCGGCGCCGATCCGTGGGAGCTGCTCAAGAGCTTTACCGATCGCAGCGATCGCGTGCTCAATCTGGTCGAGGGCTTCGTCCCCGAAGTTCGCTGGCTCGGTGACAGCGAGACGCTGACCTATCTGCACAGCACGATCTCGACCCGGCGCCAGCGCGTTCGCGTGCCGGAAACGCCAATGCACCTCGATGCGCTGCTCGCCGACGAGCCGCTGACCGGTGGGCTCGAACCGAAGCTCGGCGACCATCATCTCCGCACGCTGACCGTCACGGGGTTCCCGAGCGTCACCTTTCCCGGCCTGCTCGACGAGCTGAACCGGCTGGCATTTTCCTATCGCTGGTCGACCCGCGCGATCATGCTCGACAAGACCGACGCGACGAAGCTGCTCACGCGCATCCGCCGCCAGTGGTTCGCCAAGCGCAAAAGCGTTGCCGCCATCCTGAAAGAGGTGATGACCAACGAGGCGTCCACGTTGCTCGATAGCGACGCCTCGAACAAAGCCGCCGACGCCGACACCGCCCTGCAGGAGCTGGGCGCCGATTATGCCGGCATGGCCTATGTCACCGCGACGGTGACGGTATGGGACCGCGACCCCGCCATCGCCGCCGAGAAGCTGCGGCTGGTCGAGAAGGTCATCCAGGGCCGAGACTTCACCGTCATCCCCGAGGGCATGAACGCGGTTGAAGCGTGGCTCGGCTCACTCCCCGGCCACACCTACGCCAATGTCCGGCAACCCCCGATCTCCACCATCAATCTCGCCCACCTGATCCCCCTGTCAGCAGTATGGGCGGGGCCGGAACGGGACGAGCATTTCGGTGCGCCCCCCTTGCTCTATGGCAAGACCGAAGGCTCGACCCCGTTCCGGTTTTCCCTTCACGTCGGCGACGTCGGCCACACGCTGATCGTTGGCCCGACCGGCGCCGGCAAGAGCGTCCTGCTCGCACTCATGGCGATGCAGTTCCGCCGCTACGAGAAGGGCCAGGTCTTCGCCTTCGACTTCGGCGGCAGCATCCGCGCCGCCGCGCTCAGCATGGGCGGCGACTGGCAGGATCTCGGCGGGATGCTCGCCGACGAGGCCGGCGACGGTGTGCAGCTCCAGCCGCTCGCCCGGATCGACGAGTCCGCAGAGCGCGCCTGGGCGGCGGAATGGCTGGCGGCGATACTGACCAGCGAAGGCGTGGCGGTCGATCCGCAGGCCAAGGAGCATCTGTGGTCCGCGCTCGGCTCGCTGGCGTCCGCGCCGGTTGCGGAGCGGACGCTGACCGGCCTCGCCGTGCTGCTTCAAAGCCAGCAGCTCAAGCAGGCGCTCGCACCCTATTGCATCGGCGGGACGTGGGGACGGCTCCTCGACGCCGAGGCTGAGCGCATCGGCATAGCCGACGTGCAAGCCTTCGAGACGGAGGGCCTGGTCGGCGCTGGATCGGCCGCCGCGGTGCTGTCCTATCTCTTCCACCGGATCGGCGACCGACTGGACGGCTCACCCACGCTCATCATCATCGACGAGGGCTGGCTGGTTCTCGACAGCCCCGACTTCGCCGCGCAGCTCCGCGAGTGGCTGAAGACGCTGCGCAAGAAGAACGCCAGCGTCATCTTCGCCACGCAGAGCCTTGCCGACATCGAGACGAGCGACATCGCGCCGGCCATCATCGAGAGCTGCCCGACGCGCATCTTCCTGCCGAACGAACGCGCGGCCGAGCCGCAGATCGCGGCCATCTACGAGCGGTTCGGC
>JAUYQH010000065.1 GCA_030697365.1 Novosphingobium sp.
TCGAGATCCGCAAGCCCGAGGTCGACAGCAAGCTCGTCGCGCAGGGAATCGCCGATCAGTTGATCCGCCGCATCGCCTTCCGTCGCGCGATGAAGCGCGCGATGCAATCGGCGATGCGTCTGGGTGCCGAGGGCATCAAGATCACTTGCGGCGGCCGCCTGGGCGGCGCCGAAATCGCGCGCGTCGAATCGTATCGCGAAGGCCGGGTTCCGGCCCACACGTTGCGCGCGAACATCGATTATGCCGATGCCGAGGCGCTGACCGCCTATGGCATCATCGGCATCAAGGTGTGGATCTTCAAGGGTGAGATCCTCGGCCACGATCCGCTGTCGCAGGACCGCCTGATGATGGAAGCCCAGACCTCCGGCGTGCGGCCTGCCGCCGACCGCCGCGGTTAAGGTAGAAGAACCATGCTGCAACCGAAAAAACATAAGTTCCGCAAGGCTTTCAAGGGCCGGATCAAGGGCGATGCCAAAGGCGGCACCGACCTGAACTTCGGGTCTTACGGCCTCAAGGCGCTCGAGCCCGAGCGGATCACCGCCCGCCAGATCGAGGCGGCCCGCCGCGCGATCACGCGTCACATCAAGCGCCAGGGGCGTTTGTGGATCCGAATCTTCCCCGATGTGCCGGTATCGAAGAAGCCCGCCGAAGTCCGCCAGGGCAAGGGCAAGGGCGCGGTCGAATACTGGGCGGCGCGGGTCAAGCCGGGCCGCATCCTGTTCGAGCTCGACGGCGTTGCCGGCCCGCTCGCGGCCGAGGCGTTCAGCCGCGCGGCGATGAAGCTGCCGATCAAGACCAAGGTGATCGCCCGTCTCGGCGACACCTCGCACCTGGGAGCCGAATGATGGCTGTCAAGAAATCTGGCAAGTTCGAAGACATGCGGACCAAGTCCGAGGACCAGCTCTCGGAAAGTCTCCACGAGCTGAAGCGCGAGGCTTTCAACCTGCGCTTCCAAGCCGCGACCAACCAGCTCGAGCGTCCGGCGCGGATCAAGGAAGTGCGCCGCGACATCGCCCGGATCAAGACGCTGCAGACCGAGCGTTCGCGCAAGCCCGCCTCGGCCGCCAAGGCGTAAGGAGACCACGATGCCCAAGCGTATCCTCGTCGGGACCGTTGTTTCCGACAAGCCCGACAAGACCGTGGTGGTCAAGGTCGAGCGCAAGGTGAAGCACCCGCTCTACGGGAAGATCATCCGGCGCTCGAAGAAGTACCACGCGCACGACGAATCCAACGCGTTCAAGGCCGGTGAGACCGTGCGGATCGAAGAGACCGCGCCGATCTCCAAGCTCAAGACCTGGAAGGTCGTCGATCGCGTCCAGGCGGGTAAGGCCGCGGCCGTCGAAGCCGACGTCTAAGCCGTTCGAAACAAGTTTTTTGGAACTACCGGGACTTGTCCCGGCAAGCCGTTGAGAAGGAACCGGATCGATGATCCAGATGCAGTCCCAGCTCGACGTCGCGGATAACAGCGGCGCCAAGCGCGTCCAGTGCATCAAGGTGCTGGGCGGATCGAAGCGGCGCGTCGCGGGCGTCGGCGACGTCATCGTCGTCTCCGTCAAGGAGGCGCAGCCGCGCGCACGCGTCAAGAAGGGCGACGTTCACCGCGCGGTGATCGTGCGCACCCGCAAGGACGTGCGCCGCGCCGACGGCAGCGTGATCCGTTTCGATACCAACGCCGCGGTGCTCATCAACAAGAACGAGGAGCCGATCGGCACCCGTATCTTCGGGCCGGTGGTGCGTGAACTGCGCGGGCGCGGGTTCATGAAGATCATTTCGCTCGCGCCGGAGGTGCTGTGATGGGTGCCGCCAAGATCAAGAAGGGCGACAGCATCGTCGTCCGTTCGGGCAAGGACAAGGGCCGCACCGGCACCGTCCTGCAAGTGATGCCCAAGGACGGCAAGGTGCTTGTCGAAGGCGTCAACGTCGCCGCCCGCCACCGCAAGCCGAGCCAGGCCAACCCGCAGGGCGGGATCGACCGGATCCCCGCGCCGATGCACATTTCCAAGGTTGCGCTCGCCGATCCGAAGGACGGCAAGCCAACACGAGTCCGTTTCGAGACCAGGGACGGCAAAAAGCTGCGCGTCGCGGTCAAGAGCGGGGAGACGATCGATGCCTAAGACCGATGACTCCAAGTATGTGCCGCGGATGCGGACCAAGTATGACACGGAAATCGTCAAGGCGATGACCGAGCGCTTCGGTTACAAGAACGCGATGGAAGTCCCCCGGATCGAGAAGGTCACGCTCAACATGGGCGTGGGCGAGGGCACCCAGGACAAGAAGAAGGTGACCATCGCGGCCACCGAGATGGGGCTGATCGCCGGGCAGAAGCCGGTTGTGACTATCGCCAAGAAGTCGGTCGCGCAGTTCAAGTTGCGCGAAGGCATGGCGATCGGCTGCAAGGTGACCATGCGGCGCGAGCGGATGTACGAGTTCCTCGACCGCCTGATCACCGTCGCAATGCCCCGCATCCGCGATTTCCGCGGACTCAACCCCAAGTCGTTCGACGGGCGCGGCAACTATGCGATGGGTCTCAAGGAACAGATCGTGTTCCCAGAAATCAGCTACGACCAGATCGAAAAGGTGAGGGGCATGGACATCATCGTGACCACCACCGCCAAGACCGACGACGAAGCGCGCGAGCTGCTGCGCCTGTTCGGTTTCCCGTTCCCGCTGGAAGCTTCTGAAGAGAAGCAGGCCGCCTGATAGAATCGAAGAAGAGAGCTTAAGTCCATGGCGAAACTGAGTTCCATCAACAAGAACGAGCGGCGCAAGAAGCTCGTGAAGAAGTACGCAGGGCGTTATGCCTCGTTGAAGGCCAAGGCCAACGACGAGAGTCTCGACGAGACCGAGCGACTGATCGCGCGTCTCAAGCTGGCGGAAATCCCGCGCAACGGGAATCCCACCCGCGTGCGTAACCGCTGCGCAACCACCGGCCGCCCGCGCGGCGTTTACCGCAAGTTCGGCCTGAACCGGATCGAGATCAGGAACCTTGGCAACAAGGGCATGATCCCCGGTCTGACCAAGTCGAGCTGGTGAGGATCACGAAATGGCATTGACCGATCCCCTTGGTGATCTGCTCACCCGCATCCGCAACGGCCAGCGGGCGAAGAAGGACAGCGTCCTTTCGCCGGCTTCGAAGCTGCGCGCCCGCGTGCTCGAAGTGCTCCAGCGCGAGGGTTATATCCGTGGCTTCAGCGAGGACGCGACGGGTACCCACCCGGCGCTGCGTATCGAACTGAAGTATTTCGAAGGCGAGCCCGCGATCAAGCACGTGGCGCGCGTCTCCAAGCCGGGCCGCCGCGTCTATTCGGGAAGCAAGGAGCTTCCCGTGGTGCGCAACGGCCTGGGTATCACCATCGTCTCGACCCCGCGCGGCGTGCTTTCGGATGGCGAGGCGCGCGCGCAGAACGTCGGCGGCGAAGTGCTCGCGGAGGTGTTCTGATGAGCCGCATCGGCAAACGTCCGGTGGCGATCCCCAGCGGGGTCACCGCCTCGATCGAGGGCAAGACGCTGTCGGTCAAAGGCCCCAAGGGCACGCTGACGCTCGGCCTGCGCGACGAGATCGCCTATGCGGTCGAGGACGGCCAGATCTCGGTCAAGCCCGCCAACGACGGCAAGACCGCCCGCGCGTTCTGGGGGATGCAGCGCACGCTGGTCTCCAACCTCGTCGAAGGGGTGACGAGCGGCTTCACCAAGACGCTCGACATCACCGGCGTCGGCTATCGTGCGCAGTCGCAGGGCAAGACCTTGCGGCTTCAGCTCGGCTACAGCCACGACGTGAACTACGACGTGCCCGAAGGCATCGAGATCAAGACCCCGGATAACACCACGGTCGAGATTTCCGGGATAGATAAGCAGAAGGTCGGCCAGGTTGCCGCCGAAATCCGCCGCTGGCGCAAGCCCGAACCCTACAAGGGCAAGGGCATCCGCTATCGCGGCGAGTACATCTTCCGCAAGGAAGGGAAGAAGAAGTAATGGGCAAGCTCACCGTATTCGATCGCCGCCGGCGGCGGGTCCGCACCACGCTCAAAGCGCGCGCCGGGGGCCGTCCGCGGTTGTCCGTGCACCGCTCGGGCCGTCACATCTATGCGCAGATCATCGACGACGCGAAGGGCCACACCGTGGCTGCGGCCTCGACCCTGGGCAAGCCGGGCGCGAACGTCGCCGCGGCGGCCGATGTCGGCAAGGCGCTGGCCGAGGCCGCGACCAAGGCCGGCGTGACCAGCGTCGTGTTCGATCGCGGCGGTTTCCTGTTCCATGGCCGCGTCAAGGCGCTGGCCGATGCCGCGCGCGAAGGCGGGCTGGAGTTCTAAGATGGCTGATGAAAACACCACTCCTGAAACCGTGATCGCCAACGACTCCGGCCAAGCGGACGTCGCGCCGACTGCTGCTCCTGCGCGTGAGGGCCGTGGCCCCGGTGGCGGACGCGGCGGCAATCGCGGACCCGGCGGCGGCAACCGTGGCGGCGGCAACGACCGCAACCGTGGCGGGCGGGGCCGTGACGATCGCGGCCGTGGCCGTGGCGGTGACGACGACGGCGGCGAGGAACTGATCGAGAAGCTGGTCCACATCAACCGCGTCTCCAAGACGGTGAAGGGCGGCAAGCGCTTCGGCTTTGCGGCGCTGGTCGTGGTCGGCGACGGCAAGGGCCGCGCGGGCTTCGGCAAGGGCAAGGCCCGCGAGGTTCCCGAGGCCATCACCAAGGCGACTTCGGCGGCCAAGAAGGCCATGGTCCGCGTCCCGCTCAAGGAAGGTCGCACGCTGCATCACGACGGCAAGGGCCGGTTCGGGGCGGGCAAGGTCAACGTCCGCACCGCGCCTGCCGGAACCGGCATCATCGCCGGCGGCCCGATGCGCGCCGTGTTCGAAAGCCTGGGCGTGGCCGACGTGGTGACCAAGTCGGTCGGTTCGTCCAACCCCTACAACATGATCCGTGCGACGTTCGACGCGTTGACCGACCAGACTTCGCCGAAGTCGGTCGCGCAGCGCCGCGGCAAGAAGGTGGCCGACCTGCTCGGCCGCAGCGGTGGAACCCAGGCCGAGGCGGAAGCCGAAGCCGCGGCGGTCGTGGAGTAAGCGATATGGCCAAGATCAAATTGAAGCAGATTGGCTCGCCGATCCGCCGTCCGGAAAAGCAGAAGCAGATGCTGGTCGGTCTCGGCCTCGGCAAGATGCATCGCGTCGTCGAACTCGAGGATACCCCCGAAGTCCGCGGCGCGATCGCCAAGCTGCCGCACATGGTGGCGGTGGTCGACTGACCCAGCCCTCTCCTTGGCGAGAGATTTAGACGCGCGACCAAAGCGAAAGCGAGTGCAACGACATGAAACTCAACGATCTTCGTGACAACGATGGCGCCCGCAAGGGCCGGATGCGAGTCGGGCGCGGCATCGGTTCGGGCAAGGGCAAGACCGCGGGCCGCGGCCAGAAGGGCGCCAAGGCGCGCTCGGGCGTCAGCGTCAACGGCTTCGAGGGCGGCCAGATGCCGCTCCACATGCGGATCCCGAAGCGCGGCTTCAACAACATCTTCGCCAAGGACTTCGCCGAGGTGAACCTCGGCCTGATCCAGAAGGCGATCGACAACGGCAAGCTCGACGCCAAGAAGCCGATCGACCACGCCGCGCTCAAGGCGGCTGGCCTCGCCCGCGGCGGCAAAGACGGCGTCCGTCTCCTGGGCAAGGGCGAATTCTCGGCCAAGGCGACGTTCGCGGTCGCCGGGGTCAGCAAGGGCGCGCGCGATGCGGTCGAGAAGGCCGGCGGCAAGATCGAACTGCCCGAGGCGCAGCCCAGCGAGCACGAGAAGAAGACCGCCCGCCGCGAGGTCAACAAGACCGCCCGCGCCGAGCTGATCAAGAAGTAATAGCCAAGAGATAGCGGGTGTCCCGGGCTTCGGCCCGGGACCGCCAGCTTCTCCGGTCCCGCTGACCGGCCAGGGGTTCGACATTCGCGAGCCCGCACTATATGGGGCTGGCACGCCGGTCGCGACCGGCCCCGATCAAGGCACCCGACCCCATGGCATCACGCGCCGACAATCTCGTCAGCAATTTCACGCTCGCCAACTTTTCCAAGGCGAGCGATCTCAAGCAGCGCCTGTGGTTCACGATCGGTGCGCTGATCGTGTTCCGTTTTCTCAGCTTCGTGCCGCTGCCTGGCGTGAACCCGCTGATCCTGGAAACGCTCTACGACCAGACCCGCGGCGGTATCCTCGATCTGTTCAACACTTTCTCGGGCGGCTCGCTCGAGCGGATGAGCCTGATCGCGCTGGGGATCATGCCCTACATCACCGCGTCGATCGTGGTGCAGCTCGCGGGCTCGCTTCATCCCGCGCTGATGGCGCTGAAGAAGGAAGGCGAGACCGGGCGCAAGAAGCTCAACCAGTACACCCGCTACGGCACCGTGTTCCTCACCGCGCTGCAAGGCTGGTTCCTCGCCGCGGGGCTTGAAAGCTATGCCGCGCAGAGCGGCCTGGCTGCGGTGGTCCTGCCCGGCATGATGTTCCGCATCGGCGCGGTGATCAGCCTGGTCGGCGGCACGATGTTCCTGCTGTGGATCGGCGAGCAGATCACCGCGCGCGGGATCGGCAACGGGGTGTCGCTGATCATCATGGCGGGGATCGTCGCGCAGATGCCGGTGTTCATCGGCAACTTGTTCGAAGGCGGGCGCTCGGGTTCGATCTCGCCATTCACGATCGTCGCGCTACTCCTGGCAGTAGTCGTGCTGGTGCTGTTCATCTGCTTCATGGAGCGCGCCCAACGGCGGCTTCTGATCCAGTACCCCAAGCGTGCCAGCCAGCGTGGGATGATGCAGGCCGACCGCAGCCACCTCCCGCTCAAGATCAACACCGCGGGCGTGATCCCGCCGATCTTCGCCAGCTCGCTGCTGCTCCTGCCGCTGACTATCACCCAGTTTGCGGGCAATTCGGTGTCGCAGGATACCACTATGGGCGCGGCGCTGGTCGCGCTCAACCAGTGGCTGCGCCACGGTTCGCCTCTCTACATGATCCTCTACGCGATCGGGATCATCTTCTTCTGCTTCTTCTACACCGCGGTGGTGTTCAATCCCGAAGAGACCGCGGAAAACCTCAAGAAGAACGGCGGGTTCATACCCGGCATCCGCCCGGGTAAGAACACCGCGACTTATCTCGATTACGTCCTGACCCGGATCACCGTGGTCGGCGCGGCCTATATCACGATCGTCTGCGTGATCCCCGAATACGCGATCGCGCAGACCGGGATGACGACGATGTTCCTCGGCGGCACCAGTCTGCTGATCGTGGTCAACGTCACGGTCGATACGATCACCCAGATCCAGTCGCACCTGCTGGCGCATCAGTACGGCGACCTGATCAAGAAGGCGAAACTGAAGGGGCGGCTGCGCTGACAATTGCGCGCCGCTGGTGAGGGGACTGTAGTGAACATCATCCTGTTGGGACCGCCGGGTGCGGGCAAGGGCACCCAGGCGCAGCGGCTGGTCGAGCGTCACGGCATGAAGCAGCTATCGACCGGCGACATGCTGCGCGCCGCGGTCAAGGCCGGAACCCCGGTGGGTCTTCAGGCCAAGGCGGTGATGGACGCGGGCGAACTGGTCTCGGACGAGATCGTCTCGGCGCTGATCGGAGACGAGCTCGACGCGCTGGGCGAAGGTCAGGGCGCGATCTTCGACGGCTATCCGCGCACCGCGGCGCAGGCTGAATCGCTCGACGCAATCCTCAAGGGTCGCGGCCGTACCCTCGACCGGGTGATCGAACTCGACGTTGACGAGGACGCGCTGGTCGCGCGGATCACCGGACGCTTCACCTGCGCGTCGTGCGGCAAGGGCTATCACGATACCTTCGAGCAGCCCAAGGTGGCGGGCACCTGCGACAAGTGCGGCGGTCACGAATTCAAACGCCGTCCCGACGACAACGAGGCGACCGTGCGCACCCGCATGGCCGAGTACCGCGCCAAGACCGCCCCGATCCTGCCGATCTACGACGCCCGCGGCATCGTTTCCCGGGTCGACGGGATGGGCGAGATGGACGACGTGACCGCCGCGATCGAGGCTGCGCTGGCGGGCTGAGTTCCCTAATCCTGGTCCGTCACCCCTGCGCAGGCACGGGCCCAACCAACGGCACATCACGGCGCGAACCGCGGAGGTGGAGAGCTCACTTGGGACCCTGCCTGCGCAGGGGTGACGGTTAGGTTTCTGGGGCCGAGACTTCACAACGCCGGGCGGGATGAACGACTCTCTCCACGCCGAAGCCCGCGCCCTCCATCCAAGCCCTGACACCATCGCAAAAATTTGCGCGCTTCCCCGCTTTTGCCGCGCGCAAAAGCGGCTACAGTCCGCCGCGTAAGGCGCGAGCGACTCGCACGAGGAAAGTCGCCGCGTCCGGACGGGTCGCTTCGTCGAGATTTGCGGGGTCCGCCTGTGGCCCTCGCCATGCCAACGGGGGAGTGACCAAGTGGCCGTATCCGATCATGTCGACCTGCCGACCTTCATGGAAGGCGTGAAGAAGCGCAACGCGGGCCAGCCCGAATTCTGTCAGGCGGTCCAGGAAGTGGCCGAAGACATCTTCGACTTCATCGAGGACAAGGAACAATACCACGCGCAGCAGATCCTGCGCCGCATCGCCGAGCCCGACCGGGTGATCAGCTTTCGCGTCTGCTGGGAAGACGACAACGGCAACGTCCGCGTCCAACGCGGCTGGCGGGTGCAGAACAACAACGCGATCGGCCCCTACAAGGGTGGTATCCGCTTCCACCCTTCTGTCACCGAAAGCGTGCTCAAGTTCCTCGCCTTCGAACAGACCTTCAAGAACGCGCTGACCGGCCTGCCGATGGGCGGGGGCAAGGGCGGCTCCAACTTCAACCCCAAGGGCAAGAGCGTGCGCGAGATCATGCGCTTCTGCCAGTCGTTCATGACCGAGCTTTACCGCCACATCG
>JAUYQH010000186.1 GCA_030697365.1 Novosphingobium sp.
CAGGCGGTCGATGACTTCGACTTCAACACCTACACCCGCGCGCTGGTCGATTTCTGCAACGAGGACCTGTCGGCGTTCTACTTCGATATCCGCAAGGATTCGCTCTATTGCGACGCCGCCGGCGATCCCAAGCGGATGGCGTGCCGGACGGTGCTCGACACCCTGTTCCACGCGCTGATCCGCTACGCCGCGCCGGTGCTGGTGTTTACCAGCGAGGAGGTTTGGGGGACGCGGTTTCCCGAGGGCGGGAGCGTGCATTTGCTCGAGTGGCCGCAGGTCGAGAGCGAGTTCGACGGCTTCCAACTGGCGGCGCTTTGGGAAGATGTGCGCACGCTACGAAAGGGGATCACGGAAGCAATTGAGCCGCTGCGTCGCGACCGACAAATCGGCTCAAGCTTAGAAGCTGACGTCACCTACCCGACCTATCTGGGCGGATCCCACGAGAACACCTTGCTACGCATGGACTTGGCCGAACTAGCGATTGTCTCAAAGGTCACGCTCGTTGCTGCCAAAGGTTCCGAAGGCACATCTGACCGAGTTTTGGTCGAGCGTAGTCGCAACCACAAATGCGGCCGCTGCTGGCGACACCTGCCCGAAGTGACCGAGGACGGCGCGCTGTGTTCACGGTGCGATCAGGTGGTCGCGGGCATGGACGCCGCGGCATGACTCCGCGCACCCAAGGCTACACTCTCGCGGCCGCAATCTTCGTCCTCGACCAGCTGGTCAAGTGGGTCATGATCGGCCCGCTCGCCTTGCGCGAAGTGGGCCAGATCGTGCTGCTGCCGATCTTCAACCTTACCTATACCGAGAACAGCGGGGTCAGCCTGGGCCTGCTCAGCGCGACCAGTGACACCCAGCGCTGGCTGCTGGTCGCGCTGACCGCGGCCATCGCCACCGGGGTGGCGGTGTGGATGACGCGCGAGAAGAACCGTTGGGACATCATCGCCCTCGGCCTCGTGCTTGGAGGGGCGCTGGGCAACATCGTCGATCGCGCGCGGTTCGGCTACGTGGTCGATTTCCTCGACTTGCACTTCGGCGAATTCCGCCCATTCATGATCTTCAACGTCGCCGACGCCGCGATCACCTTGGGCGTCGTGCTGCTACTTGCCCGCTCGCTGCTTTTGCGCGACAAGCCCGCCAAACCTGCTGGCGATGCGCCAGCCTCGGAGACTGTTCACTGATGCGCACCATCGCCACCCTTCTCGTCCTCGGCATGGCCCTGAGCGGCTGCGGCTCTTCGGGGCTGTTCAATCGCGACCGGCCCGACGAGTTCGCGGTCTCGCGCCAGGCGCCGCTGGTCATCCCGCCCGATTTCAGCCTCGCTCCGCCCAGCCCCGGTGCCCCGCGCCCGCAGGACAACGACGCCAGCAGCCAGGCGCTCGACGCCTTGTTCGGCGGTCCGGCGCCGCGCAGCGCGGTCGAAAAGGACGCGCTCGGACGCGCCGGCGCTTCGGCAGCGGGCATCCGCAGCACCGTGGGCGATCCCGGGACCAACACCGTCGCCAAGGGGAGCGTCACCCGCGACATTCTTGCCGCACCCGAGGGAGACGGCCGCGAAGCGCAAGCGGCGATCCCCGGACAGGGTTGATTCGCGCGCCGAGCTACGAATATTTTCGCTCGCAGAGGCGCAGAGGCGCAGAGGCGCAGAGATGGGTTTTGCGGCAATGCCGCATGTCTCAAGCCAAGATATTGGATGTTGCCAGATAAAGGCCGAAAGCCTTCGGCCTGCAGCGGACTCTCTGCGCCTCTGCGAGCGAAACTCAACTTTCCTCGACGACCTTCGGCTCCGCCTTGCGGCACCTGCACACCAGCAATTTGTCGATCTTGCGCCCGTCCATGTCGACCACCTCGAAGCGCCAGCCCTGTTCGTCGAAGCGCTCGCCCTCGCGCGGCAGGCGCTTCATCACCGACAGGACATAGCCCGCCGCGGTCGCGTAATCGCGCGCATCGGGCAGGTCGATCCCCAGACGTTCGGCCATCACGTCGGCCGGAAGCGCGCCCGAGACCAGCAACGAGCCGTCCTCGCGCTCGATCCACATCGGCTCGTCGCCCTCGTCCTGGTGGCTGACGAAGTTGCCGACGATCGCCGAGAGCAGGTCGGCCGGAGTGACCACGCCTTCGAGATGGCCGTATTCGTCGTGGACCAGCGCCATCGCCACATTGGCGGTCTGGAGCACGCGCAGCGCGTCCATCGCATCGAGCTGGTCGGGGACGATCGCGGGCTTCCGCATCAGCCGCGCCAGCTGGACCTTGCGCCCGCGCAGCAGCACCGCCTGGATGTCCTTGACCTTGGCCACTCCGACAATCCGGTCGATCGACCGGTCGGCGATCGGGATCAGCGAATGCGGACTGGCGATCATCGCGGCGCGAATCTCGGCCTCGGTCGCGCGGCGCTCGATGAAATCGACTTCGGTGCGGGGAGTCATCACCTCGCGCACCGGGCGGTCGGCGAGGCGCATGATGCCGCTCATGATCGCGCGCTCGCCTTCTTCGATCACCCCTTGGCGGGTGGCTTCGGCGAAGATCATGTGGAGTTCCTCCGCCGTCACCGCGGGGTCGCCGCGATGGCTGATCCGCATCAACCGCAGCAGCAGCGTCGACGAGCTGTCGAGCAGCCAGACGAACGGCGCGGTCAGCGTGGCGACCCAGGCCATGGGTCGCGCCGCGTGGCTCGCTATCGGTTCGGGAAAGCGTAGCGCCAGCTGCTTGGGCACCAGTTCGCCGACCACCAGGCTGAGGTAGGTCGTCGCCACGATCGCCAGCGCAAAGCCGGTTTCGTCCGCATAGCGCTGCGGCAGCCCCAGCCATTCGAGTCGCTCGCCTATGGGCCCGCCAAGCCGGGAACCCGAAAACGCGCCCGCAATGATGCCCACCAGGGTGATCCCGATCTGCACCGAAGAGAGGAATTTGCCCGGGTTGGAGGCGAGGCGCAGCGCAACTGCTGCCCCTCTGCTGCCTTCATCGGCGGCCACCCGCAGCCGCGCCGTGCGCGCCGAAACGATCGCCAGCTCGGACATTGCGAAGAGCCCATTGAGCAGAACAAGTCCCGCGATTATCAGGACATCGGACCAGGGGAAGGCGTGCACCGGCTCGCGCTAGCAGATGATGGGCGCGATGCGAAGGTGCCTGATGGGCAGATTTTCGGGAACCATTCATCTTGAAGCCAGTTTTCCTGACTAAATGAGTGCCATATCATCTGTTACACCGTCCGGGTCGCACCGCTCAGAAAAGGAAGTCACCCCATGGTAATCACCCGTCCGCTCGCCGCGAGCCTCGCTGCTTTGTCACTGGTCAGCCTCTCGGCCTGTGTCACCGATCCCAACACCGGCGAGAGGAAAGTCTCGCGCACCGCGATCGGAGGGGTCGGTGGCGCCGTTCTCGGCGGTCTGCTGGGCGGGGTGATCGGCGGCAAGACCGGGCGCATCATCGGCGCGGGCGTGGGCGGTGTCGGCGGCGCAGTCGTCGGTCGCCAGATGGACCAGCAGATCAAGGAGCTTCGCGAAAACACCGCCGGCTCCGGCGTCGATGTGACCGAAACCGACGGCGGCCAGGCGATCCTGGTCAACTTGCCCGACGGGGTGACCTTCGCCACCGGCAGCTATTCGATCTCGCCCGCATTTCAGGCGACACTCGACCGAGTCGCGCAATCGTTGCGCGACTATCCCAACAGCCTGGTGGATGTGTACGGCCACACCGACACCGTCGGCACTACCGCCTCGAACCAGCGGCTGTCGGAAGAGCGTGCACGCGCCGTCGCCAACTACCTGACCGGGCGCGGGGTGAATTCGTCGCGCGTTCGTTGGCAGGGCTTCGGCGAGACCCAGCTCAAGATCGCGACGGGGGACGGCGTCAACGAGCCGCTCAACCGCCGGGTCGAGATCAAGATCGTGCCGATCACCCAGGAAGACGTCGCCGCTGCGCGCAGCGGTCAGTAAGTCCGATGCGGGGTCGGGGTTGACCGCCCCGTCCCCGCGCTGGCATCGGGCGGCCTTTCCGTCGAAAGGTCGCCCATGCCGATAACCCGCCGCACGATCGCAGGACGCTCCGTCAACCCCGTGGGGTTGGGGTGCATGTCGCTGAGCTGGGCCTACGGCACCCCGCCATCGGACCAAGACGGTGCGCGGCTGCTCGAACGCGCGCTCGAGCTGGGCTACGACAATCTCGACACCGCACGGATTTACGGCCTTGGCCACAACGAAACGTTGATCGGCAAGACGCTCGCCGCCAAGCGCGACCAATTCTTCCTCGCCTCCAAGACCGGGATCATCGTCGATGGCGACAAGCGCCGGATCGATTGCCGCCCCGCGACGATCCGCACCGCGCTCGAGGAATCGCTGCGGCTGCTCCAGACCGATCGCATCGACCTCTACTACCTCCACCGCCGCGACTTCACCGTGCCGATCGAGGAATCGATCGGAGCGCTGGCCGAACTGGTGTCCGAGGGCAAGATCGGTTCGATCGGGCTGAGCGAAATGTCGGCCGAAACGCTGCGCAAGGCGGCCGCGGTCCACCCCATCGCGGCGATGCAGACCGAATATTCGCTGATGACCCGCAATCCAGAGATCGCGGTGCTCGATGCCTGCCGCGAGTTGGGGACCACCTTCGTGGCATTCTCGCCCGTCGCGCGCGGGGCGCTGGCGGGCGGGTATCACGAGGAAGCCGAGCTGGAAGCTAAGGATTTGCGACGCAACATGCCGCGCTTCACCGGCGCCAACTGGCAAGCCAACCGCACGCTGATCGACCGGTTCGAGGCAATCGCGGCGCGCGAGGGCGTGACTCCGGCGCAACTCTCGCTGGCCTGGGTGCTGTCGCGCGGGGATCATGTCGTGACCATTCCGGGCACGGCGAACATCGCCCATCTCGAAGAGAACATCACGCGCTGGGACTGGGAACCAGCCCCTGCCGTCGCCGCCGAGCTGGATACGCTGATCAACCGCGAAACCGTTGCGGGCGGTCGCTATTCCGAAGCGATGCAGCGCACGATCGACACCGAGGAATTTGCCTGAGCCATCGCACGGGCCAACCCCAACCCCGCTCGTGTCGAGCAGCCCGCGCAGCGGGCGACCGTCGAGACACGCTGCGCTACGGTCGAGCGTTGCGCAACATCCCTCGACGCGCTCGGGATGAGCGGGCTGGGCGAGCTAAGGGATCAGCGCCCGAGCTTCTCCGCGCGCTCGGCCAGCCGCTCGATCGCCGCGTCGTGGATCGCGGGCGCGGTGACCAGCACTCCGAAAGCGCGCGGGTCGCGCTTGTTGTACGCCAGCGGCTGGCCGAACGCGTCGCTCACCGCAGCCCCCGCCTCGCGCGCGATCAGCGCGGCGGCGGCGACATCCCATTCGAACCCCCAGCGCAAAGTGGCCAGCAGATCCGCCTCATCGGCGGCGACCATCGCGATGCGCAGCGCTATCGAATTGGGCTTGTAGACGGGGACCAGGTCCGAATCGACCCGCGGCACCGCGTCGGTCGGCACCCGCGAGCCTTCAAGCGCTACCCGGCGGCTGGCGGACAGCGCCACTCCGTTGCGCCACGCGCCCCGCCCGGCCTCGGCGCTCCAGAACTCCCCCTCGCCATCGATTGCGCGCGCGGGGGCCGCAAGCATTCCGAACAGCGGGCGCCCTTCGCTGACCAACGCCACCGAAACCGCCCAGCCGGGCCTGCCGCGGATGAAATCGCGCGTCCCGTCGATGGGATCGACCAGCCAGCACAAGCCGCGCTCCAGCCGCTCTGGGTGGTCGATGGTCTCCTCCGACAGCCATCCCGCCGACGGCAGCAGCGTGCGAAGCTCGCGCGTGAGAAACGCATCGACCGCCAGGTCCGCGGCGCACACCGGATTATCGGGCGATTTCTCCCATACTTCGAGCGCATGACCGTGTCCCGGCCAGGTGGCCAGGGCAATTGCGCCCGCCTCACGCACGATCCGTTCAAGGCGAGCACGATCGATCATTGCGCTTCGCGGCTTGTGCCTTTTCGCTTGCGCGCGCAAGTCGCGGCCTGGAGTTTAACCGATCGGTTAACGCGACCCCTTTTCAAACCCCGCCCCCTGTGCTTAGGCGCCTTCGCACTCGCACACTGCGGACCGTCCACTTGCCATTCGGAACCTGCGCATGAACATCCACGAATACCAGGCCAAGGAACTGCTCGCCAAAGCCGGCATCGCGGTGCCTGCGGGCTATCCGGCGCTAAGCGTGGAAGAGGCGGTCGCCGCGGCGAAGCAGCTCCCCGGACCGCTGTGGGTGGTAAAGTCGCAGATCCACGCGGGCGGACGCGGCAAGGGCAAGTTCAAGGAACTGCCCGCCGACGCCAAGGGCGGGGTGCGCCTGGCCAAATCGCTCGACGAGGTCGAGGCCAACGCGCGCGAGATGCTCGGCAACACGCTGGTCACGATCCAGACGGGCGAAGCGGGCAAGCAGGTCAACCGCCTCTACGTTACCGACGGCGTGGACATTGCCAAGGAATACTACCTCGCGCTGCTGGTCGACCGCGCCAGCGGACGCGTGGCGATGGTCGTCTCGACCGAGGGCGGAATGAGCATCGAGGATGTCGCCCACGACACCCCCGAGAAGATCACCACGCTGACGATCGATCCGGCGCAAGGCTTCCAGCCGCACCACGGTCGCGCGGTCGCCTATGCGCTGAAGCTCAAGGGCGAGACCAACAAGGCCGCACAGAAGCTCGCCCGCCAGCTCTACGATGCGTTCGTCGCCACCGACAGTTCGATGCTCGAGATCAACCCGCTGGTCGAAACCACCGACGGCAAGATGCTGGTGCTCGATGCCAAGATGAGCTTCGATTCGAACGCGATGTACCGCCACCCCGACATCGAGGCGTTGCGCGACGAGACCGAAGAAGACCCGGCCGAGGTCGAGGCTTCGAAGTCAGATCTCGCCTACATCAAGTTGGACGGCAACATCGGCTGCATGGTCAACGGTGCAGGTCTTGCCATGGCGACGATGGATATCATCAAGCTCAACGGCGCGTTTCCCGCCAACTTCCTCGACGTCGGCGGCGGCGCGAGCAAGGAAAAGGTCACCGCGGCGTTCAAGATCATCCTCTCCGACCCCGCGGTCGAGGGCATCCTCGTCAACATCTTCGGCGGGATCATGAAGTGCGACATCATCGCCGACGGCATTGTCGCCGCGGCCAAGGAAGTGAACCTGTCGGTGCCGCTGGTGGTCCGCCTCGAAGGCACGAATGTCGAGCAGGGCAAGGCCATCCTCGCCAGTTCCGGCCTCGCCATCGTTCCCGCCAACGACCTTGGCGATGCCGCGCGCAAGATCGTCGCGGAAGTGAAGAAGGCGGCCTGAGCCGCATCCCATTCAAGAAGGAAGCGTCATGAAAGCCCTGGTCTGCGTCAAGCGCGTGATCGACTACAACGTGAAGCCGCGGGTCAAGTCCGACGGCACCGGCGTCGATTTAGCCAACGTCAAGATGAGCATGAACCCGTTCGACGAGATCGCGGTCGAGGAAGCCATCCGGCTCAAGGAAAAGGGCGCGGTGAGCGAAATCATCGCGCTCTCGGTCGGGCCGCAGAAGGCGCAGGAAACGCTTCGCACCGCGCTCGCGATGGGCGCCGACCGCGCGATCCTGGTCATGACCGACGACGAAGTCGAGCCGCTGGCGGTGGCCAAGATCGTCAAGGCTATCGCCGACGAGGAGCAGCCGGGGATCATCATCACGGGCAAACAGGCGATCGACGACGATTCGAACCAGGTCGGGCAGATGGTCGCCGCGCTGCTCGGGCGGCCGCAGGGCACGTTCGCCAACGAACTGACGGTCGAGGGCGGGACGATCACGGTCAAGCGCGAGATCGACGGCGGGCTCGAAACTGTCAGGCTGACCGCCCCGGCGGTGGTCACCACCGACTTGCGTCTGAATGAGCCGCGCTATGCCTCGCTGCCCAACATCATGAAGGCCAAGAACAAGCCGATGGCGCAGAAAACCCCCGCCGATTACGGCGTGGACACCGCGCCGCGATTGAAGACGCTCAAGGTCACCGAGCCGCCCGTGCGCAGCGCCGGGATCAAGGTGCCCGACGTCGATGCGCTGGTCGCCAAGCTCAAGGAAATGGGAGTGGTTTCGTGAATACGCTGATCTGGGTCGAGCACGACAACGCGAGCGTCAAGGACGCCACCCTGGCGGTCGTCACCGCTGCCGCCAAGCTGGGCGATGTGACCGCGCTGGTCGCGGGTTCGGGCTGCGACGGCGCCGCACAGGCCGCTGCGCAGATCGCGGGCGTGAGCAAGGTGCTCAAGGCCGACGATGCCGCCTATGCCAACGAACTGGCCGAGAACGTCGCGCCTCTAGTGGCCGGTCTGATGGCCAACTACGACGCGTTCCTCGCGCCCGCCACGACGACGGGCAAGAACATCGCCCCGCGCATCGCCGCACTGCTCGACGTGATGCAGATCAGCGACATCCTCTCGGTCGAGGGCGGCAAGACCTTCACCCGCCCGATCTATGCCGGCAACGCCATCGCCACGGTCGAATCGAGCGATGCCAAGCTGGTCATCACCGTGCGCGGCACCGCCTTCGCCAAGGCCGAGACCAGCGGTGGCTCAGCGAGCATCGAAGCGGTTTCGGGTCCCGGCGACTCGGGCCTGTCCACTTTCGTCGGCTCGGAAATTGCCAAGTCGGAGCGCCCGGAGCTGACCTCCGCCAAGATCATCGTCTCGGGCGGCCGCGCGCTCAAGGACGCCGACACCTTCCAGCAGGTGATCATCCCGTTGGCGGACAAGCTCGGCGCCGGCGTCGGCGCCAGCCGTGCCGCGGTCGATGCGGGATACGTTCCCAACGACTACCAGGTCGGCCAGACCGGCAAGATCGTCGCCCCGCAAGTCTACATCGCGATCGGCATCTCGGGCGCGATCCAGCACCTCGCGGGGATGAAGGACAGCAAGGTCATCATCGCGATCAACAAGGACGAAGACGCCCCGATCTTCCAGGTGGCGGATATCGGTCTGGTGGGGGATCTGTTCACGTTGGTGCCGGAACTGACCGGGAAGCTCTAGATAATCGCGTTGCGCCGGCGCGACGGTTCGTTAATCTGGCCCCCCATGCGGCCGCTGCGAACGACCTTGGGCTGGTGGGTGGCGACAGGCTCGCTGCTGCTGGGTGATTCGGCTTGGGCAGCGAAACCCGTCGTCGAGTTGGAGCCATCCACTCCGTGGAACATGGATTACGCCAAGGACAGCTGCCTGCTGATCCGCGCTTTCGGTGAAGGCAAGCAGCGCATCATCCTGCGTTTTGAGCGGACCGCGCCAAGCACGGTGTTCAGCCTTTCGATGATCGGCGCCCCGCTCAGGACGAGTTCGAACCTGTCCGAGGTAACTGTGACCTTCGGCCCTCAAGGTCGTCCAGACAAGCGCGAGCGTGCGCCGAGCGGCCTTGCCGGCGACAAGGAGAAGTTGCCGCTGGTCATCATCGAAGCGACGTCGATCCTCGGTCCGAAGCCGACCTCTGTTCTCGGTTCCATCGCGATCAGCCCGGAAGCCGAACAGGCCGTCGACAACCTGCTGATCGACCATAAGTCCTCGAAATCTGCCTATCTGCTCAAATTGGGGCCGATGGGCGAACCGATGAAAGCGATGCGTGCGTGCACCGACGAGTTGCTCGGTCACTGGGGCCTCGACCCGGCGGTACAGCGGACCGTGCGCAGCTTGCCCGAACCACTGAGCAGTCCGGGTGGGTGGTTGCGTTCGGCGGACTATCCCAAAGAATCGCTCGCATCCGGCAAGAGCGCGGTCATCCGCTTTCGGCTGACAGTGAGTGCGGCGGGCAAAGCAACGGGTTGCGCCATCCAGTCGGGAACGCGGAGCCCCGAGTTCGAGAAGACCACCTGCGCGATGCTCGTGAAGCGCGCGAACTTCAAGCCAGCCAGCGACCAGTCAGGCAATCCGGTCGCCTCTTATTTTACCAGTACGGTGACCTGGATTGTGAATTGATGACAACCCGCAGTTTCTCAATACGCACGCTGTAAATCGTCGGGATCCCGCTCGACGGGTCAGGAGGCGAGATCGGCCTTGCCCCCCGGCGAACGCGCCAATGTCAAAAGAGCCGCTTCCCGCCGGTAGACGATCAGCGGTCGCTCATCCTCTTCCTCGTACCTGTCGCAAACCGAATAGCCGAGTTTCGCGGCGACTGCCTCCGAAGCCCGATGGCCTTGTTCGATCATGCACAGCGTGGGCGCCGCGCGGTGCTCGCGCTCGAACCAGGCTAGCGCGGCCTGCATCGCCTCGAGCGCATAGCCCTTTCCCCACGCGCCCCTCGCCACGATCCACCCGGCCTCGGGCACGTCGTCGAGCCCGCGCCCGAACCCGCGCCATGAATGGAACACGCCGCAGCTGCCGACGATGTCCGCCTTGCCCCGCTCGCGCACGATGAAGGTGCCGTAACCGTAAAGCGACCAGCTCCCCGCATTGCGCAACAGGCGCATGAACACGTCGTGGTCGTCGGGCTCCATTCCGCCCAGGAACCGGCGCACTTCGCCCGGTTCGATCAGCGTGCGCAGGCCCTCGCGATCGCCAGCCACGGGCCGCCACAGCTCGAGCCGTTCGGTCACCAGCATCGGCCCGCTCACAGCTGGCTGTCGACCAGATGGATCACCACGCCGACCAGCCCGCCGACCAGCGTGCCGTTGATGCGGATGAACTGGAGATCGCGGCCGACCGCGCCTTCGATCCGGTCGGTCACGGTCTGCGCGTCCCAGCGGCGCACGGTTTCGGAGACCAGACGGACGATCTGGTCGCCATAACGCGTCGCGGTGCCGACCACCGTGCGGCGGGCGAAGCGGTTGACGAGGTGCTGAAGCCGCTCGTCGCGCTGCAGCGCGCCGCCCAGCTCGGCCAGGCTCTCGCCGAATTGGCCTGACAACGCGCTGTGCGGATCGCGTGTCGCGCGCATGAGCGCCAGACGGCCGCGTTCCCACATTCCGTCGAGCCAGCGCGCGAACGCCGGGTTGGCCAGCACCTCGCGCTTGAGGCCGTTGACCTTGGCCTGCATCTCCGGGTCGTGGACCAGCTTGTGGGCGAGGTCTTCCAGCCCTTGCTCGACCTTCAGGCGCACGGGGTGGTCGGGGACCACCACGGTTTCTGCCAGCAGCTTGTAGAGCCCGTCGAGGATCGCGTTGGCCAAGGTCTCGTCGAGCTTGGTCCAGCGCAGGATGGCGTTGGCGCGCTCGTGGATCATCGTCCGGATCATCGGTTCGTTGTCTTCGAGCACGCCGCCGCTCCAGCGCACGAAATCCTCGAACAGCGGCATGTGGCGTTTGTCGGCGATCGCCGCGCCGAGCAGCTGGCCGAGCAGCGGCGCGACGTCGAGCTTTTCGAGCTGGTTACGCAGCGCGCCCTTGGCGATCCCGCCGAGCTTGTCCTGGTCGAGCGATTCGAGCACGTCGCCGATCAGGTTGGCGACCCCGACGCGCAGCCGCGAACCCTGCGCGCCGCCCGTCTCGCGGGGATCGGACAGGAACTGCCCCAGGGCCTGGGCGACGTTCATCGCCTGGATCCGCCGTGAGATTACCGGCACGGTCAGGAAGTTTTCCTGCAAGAAGCCCGCCATGGTGTCCGCGATCCGGTCCTTGTTGACCGGAATGATCGCGGTGTGCGGGATGGGAATGCCCAGCGGGTGGCGGAACAGCGCGGTCACCGCGAACCAGTCGGCCATCCCGCCGATCATCCCCGCCTCGGCGAAGGCAAGGACATAGCCCCACACCGGATGGACGTCGCGGAAATAGCGCGCGACAAAGAACACCCCGGCCATCAGGACCAGCAGCCCGGTCGCGGTACGGCGCATCTGGCGGGCGCGATCGACCGGAACCGGGGCAATGACGAAACGGCGCCTGAAGGCTGAGGGGGTCAGGGCCCGCCGGGGGCGAGGCAGCGGCGGGGTTGCGGTGGTCACTCGGCAGGAACGGCCGCCCGGCCCGTATCGTTCCGGTCGTCGCCTTCGCTGTAGGTCAACACCTTGCGCCCGAGCCACGGCCCGAGCCGCTTCTCGATGCCGTCGGCCAGGCTGAAACCCGCGGGCACGATCAGCAGCGTGAGCAACGTGGACAGCGCCAGTCCACCCATCACCGTGGTGCCCATCGGTGCGCGCCAGGCTCCGTCGCCGCCCAGCGACAGCGAAGTCGGGATCATCCCCGCCACCATCGCCACCGTGGTCATCACGATCGGCTGCGCCCGCTTGTGCCCCGCCTCGATGATCGCGGCGAGTTTTGCCGTGCCGCGGTCCATCTCTTCGATCGCGAAGTCGATCAGCAGGATCGAGTTCTTGGCGACGATCCCGAACAGCATCAGGATGCCGATGAACACCGGCATCGATACCGGCTGTCCCGCGATCAGCAGGGCGATCAGTCCGCCCAGCGGGGCGAGGAACAGCGAACCCATGTTGACCAACGGCGAAACGAACCGGCGATAGAGCAGGACCAGCACCGAGAACACCAGAAGGATGCCCGCGGGCAGCGCCACCGAGATGTTGGAGATCATCTCGTTCTGCATCTTGTCGCTGCCTGCCGCCTCGTTCGAGACACCCTGTGGCAGGTTCTGCATGATCGGCAGCGCCTTGATCGCCTTGTCGGCATCGCCCTTGACGAGGTCCGGGGGCAAGTCGGCGCCGACGAACACGCGGCGGTTCTGGTTGTAGCGCTGGATCGAGATCGGCCCCGATCCGAAGCCGATATCGGCCACACGGCTGAGCGGCACCGATCCGCCGTTGGCGGTCGGCACCGGCAGGTTGGCGATCGTCGACAGGTCGCGCCGCGACAGGACCGGAAATTTGACCCGGATCGGCACCTGGCGGTCGGACAACGAGAACTTGGCGCTGTTCTGATCGATCTCGCCGATCGTGGCGATGCGGATCGTCTGGCTCAACGCCTGGGTAGTTACCCCCAGCGAGGCGGCCAGATCGAGGCGTGGGGTGATGATGATTTCCGGTCGGCGCATGTCCGCCGACACCCGGGGTGCGACGACTTCCTTGAGTTCGCTCATCTGCTCGACCAGCGTCTGCGCGGTCTTCTGCAGCAGCGCCGGGTCGGAGCCTGAAAGCATAACGCTGATCGCGCGGCCCGAACCACCGCCCGGCCCGCGACTGTTCTGGTCGAGGAACGACACACGGGCGTCGGGGATTTTCTGAAGTTGGGGCGTCAGGGCGCGCTCGAACTCCATGCTGGTGCGTTCGCGGTCTTTCTTCAGGGTTATGAACACGCGGGCGTTGCCTTCGTTCACCCGCAACAGCGCCCGCTCAACCTCGGGCTGGCTCTGGATGATCGCCGCGACCTGGTCTCCGACCTGCTCGGTCTGCTGAATCGTGGTCCCCGGGACCATCTCGATCGTCACCCGGCTGAAATCGCTGTCGGTGGTCGGGAAGAATTCGGAGGGCGAGACTAGGAACAGGACCACGGTAAGCGCCAGCGCGCCTGCCCCGACTCCCATCATCCATACCCGATGATCGCGAATCCGCGCCCGCCATCGCCCGATCAGGAAAGCGTGATGCGCACCCACGCCCCCGCCGATCGCGCGGAAGACCAGGTTGAGCCCCTTGGCCGCACCATATGCAGCCGCGAACCCGGCCGCGACCGCTACGATGTAGTTGACGAAAGCCCACAGCCCGACTGAGGCCAGCACGTTCAATGCCCCGATCAGGCCGGCCACAAACGCGGCGATGACCAGGACGACGAACAGTGCCTCAATCAGCCAGATGCCGAACGTCAGGGGGGCCGGAGTGAGCGCAGCCCGCATCGCCTTGGCCTCGCCATTGGCCAGCGACCAGCGCAGGACGCGCATATAGCGATCCATCATTGGCCCTTCGCCGTGGCTGGCGTGCCCTTTGGCCTGGAGGAAGTAGGCCGCCACCATCGGCGTTATCATCCGCGCGACGAGCAGGCTCATCAGCACCGCGCCGACCACGGTCATCCCGAAGTTCTTGAAGAACTGGCCCGAAACCCCGGGCATCAGCCCGACGGGCAGGAACACCGCGACGATCGAGAAGGTCGTTGCGACTACCGCAAGGCCGATCTCGTCGGCGGCGTCGATCGACGCCTGGTAGGCGCTCTTGCCCATCCGCATGTGGCGCACGATGTTCTCGATCTCGACGATCGCGTCGTCGACGAGCACCCCGGCGACGAGCCCCAGCGCGAGCAGCGAGAGTTCGTTCAGGGTGAAGCCCATGAGCTGCATGAACCAGAAAGTCGGGATCGCGGAGAGCGGTATGGCGAGCGCCGAAACGAACGTGGCGCGCCAGTCGCGCAGGAAGAAGAACACCACCACCACCGCGAGCACCGCGCCCTCGACCATCGCCTCCATCGAGCTTTCGTACTGGCTCTTGGTGTAGTCGACGCTGGTGAAGAGGCGGTTGAACTGGACCTTTTCGCCTTGTTCCTGCTCGATCTTGTCCAGCACCGCCACCGCGTCGTCGTAGACGCTGACATCCGATTCGCCCCGCCCCCGCGCGATCGAGAACGTCACCACGTCCCTGTCGCCGACTTTGGCGAGCGAAGTGACCTCGCTGTAGCTGTCGCTGACCGTGGCGACGTCGGACAGCTGGACGCTGCGCCCGCCGGGCAGCGATATCTTGGTGCGCGACAGATCGTAGGCGCTGGCCGCGTTGCCGAGGACGCGAACCGATTGGCGCGATCCGGCCACTTCGGCCTTGCCGCCGGCCGAGTTGATGTTGACCTGGCGCAGCGCCGCGTTGATCTGGCTCGCGGTGACCCCCAGCGCCTGCATCCGCGCCGGATCGAGCGTCACCGCAATCTCGCGGTTGACCCCGCCCGCGCGCGTCACTTCGGCCATCCCGGGCACCGTCAGCAAACGCTTGGCCACGGTATCGTCGATGAACCACGAGAGCTGCTCGATCGTCATGTCGTCGGCCGCGACCGCGAAATAGCCGATCGGATCGGACGATGTCCGGGCCTTGACCACCTGGGGTTCGAGAATCCCGTCGGGCAGGTCACCGCGGACCTGGTCGATGGCGTTCTTCACTTCGCTGGTGGCGGCGTCGATGTTTTCGCCCAGCTGGAACATGACGAACGTCTGGCTGTTGCCCTCGGCCGCGGTCGAGGTGATCGTGTCTACCCCGGCGATCGAGCGCACCGCGGATTCGACCCGCTGGGTGATCTGGGTTTCGATCTCGGTCGGCGCGGCGCCCGGTTGCGAGATCGACACGATCACCATGGGAAACTCGATGTCGGGCGTGTTCTGGACCTTCATCGAGGAGAACGAGACCAGGCCCGCAACCGTCAGGAACAGGAACAGGACGATCGGCACCACCGGGTTGCGGATCGACCATGCCGAGATGTTGCGGAACATCGTTCCGACTCAGCCCTTGAGCAGCTTGGCGTTGACCTTGTCGCCCGGGGCGAGGAAGCCGCCGGCGCGCAGGACCACGCGTTCGCTGCCGGTGAGTCCTTCGGTCACCGTGATTCCCTGCGCGGTCACGATCCCGGTCTTGACCGCCACCCGCTGGGCCTTGCCGGCGGCATCGACGACATACACGTAGCGGCCCCTCTCGTCGCTGAGGATTGCCGATTCGGGGAGCAGTGGCGCGATCACCGTGCCGCTCGCGATCGTGGCCGAAGCGAAGCCGCCCGGCCGCAGCGCGGGATCATAGGCCAGCGCGATCCGCGCGGTGCCCTGGCGGGTCTGCGGATTGATGACCGGCGAAAGCTGCCAGATCTGCCCGGTAAATCTCTTGTCGGTGCCGACGGGGGTGACTTGCGCGCTGACCCCGGGAGCGAGCTGGGCGAGATCGCTTTCCGAGACCGCGGCCTCCAGCTCCATCTCGCCGCCCCTGGCGAGGCGGAACAGAACGCCGGTTCCGGCCCCCACCACCTGCCCGGGTTCGACCATGCGTTCGAGCACCAGCCCGGCGGCCGGCGCGCGGATCGATAGCCGCGCGGTGCGGGCCTGGAGCTCGCCCAGTTGGGCGCGCGCCACGCGCACCCGCGCGTTGGCGGCATCGCGTGTCGCGGTCAGCCGATCGACATCGGCCTTGGAGATGAAGCCGCCCTGGACGAGCCTCAGCGCGCGATCGAGATTGGCCTGGGCGAGATTGGCATCGGCCTGCGCCACCTGGATCTGTGCCGCCTGGCTCGCCGCCTGCTGGCTCTGCACCGACCGATCGATCACCGCCAGGACCTGGCCCGCGCCGACCCACTGGCCGGGTTCGACCAGGACCGAGACGACGAGACCACCCTCGCCGACCGAACCCACGGGCATTTCGCGCCGTGCGGCGAGCGAGCCGGTGGCGTTGATCGTGCCCTGCACGGTTCCGCGCCCCGGGGTGACGACCGTGACGGTCGGCGCTTGATCGGCCCGGCCTTCGGTTTCGGCCGCCCCGCCCGAACGCATCATCATCCACGCGCCGACCGCGAGGACGAGCGCGATCGCGCCCGCGATCCACCACCAGCGGCGGCTGCGGCCTTCGACGACTGTCCCATGCTCGAACGCGCCGATCGGCTCGGCGCCAGCCATGTCGATCCGCGTCTCGTCGTTCATAACGCAATTGCCCTTGCCAGGCGCATGCGCGCCTCGAACATCGCCACGCCGGTGTATTACCTCGATAAGCCACCTCCGGCAAGGAGGCGCTTGGCCGAGGCAAGAACCCGGCGCACGGCTTTGTGCGCCATAGGCGGGTGCGCGAATGCTGGCAATGATGGGGCTGGGCGGGAACGGGATGCGCGAAGCCCGCAGATCGACCTTCGTCGGAGTGGAATCGCGGTTGGTCGAGTGCCTGGTCGGGAGCCTAATACTTGAGCTGGCGCTCGTACAGGTCGCGATAGTGCTGGAGCCTGGTGACCCGAAGCCCCTGCATCCCCGAACGATCCACCGCGCGTTGCCACGAGGCAAACTCCTCGATCGTGAGGCTGTAGCGTTCGCACACCTCGTCGATCGAGAGCAGGCCACCGTTGACCGCCGCGACGACTTCCGCCTTGCGCCGCACCACCCAGCGGGTGGTTTCGGGCGCAGGCAGCGAATCGAGCGAGAGCGGCTCGCCGAGCGGCCCGATCACCATTGCAGGTCTGATCTTCTGGTTTTCGATCATTGCTTCCCTCGAACGCTCTTTTCTGCAGCGCGGGTCTTGCCCCCCGCCGCAGCCGTGATGTGCCCCGCCGATTTGCGATCGGCTAAAGTCTCTGGGTTAACGCTTTGCGCATCTTGCGACGAATCGCCCGCGATCCGCGCCGCCCCGTTCATGAAGTCCGCCGCTGTGCGCGACGCGCCGCGGTCCGCCGCGAATTCGCGCCGCAAGTCCCGCTCGGCGCCGAGTCGCGCCAGCAGCGCGCTCCACTCGAGTGCACGCAGGCTCTCGTCGGTGTCGGCGCCTTTGGGCACTCGCAAGTTGAAGGGATTCATCTCCATCGACGCCGGTCATAGCGAGCCAACCTCAAGGCAAGGTAAAGCCGGGCTTTACCGCAAATTGACCAAGGTTAAGAGCAGGCTAGGGATTCGGGGTAAGGATCGGTTATAGGCCCGCGCCATGACCGCATCCGCGCTTCTCGACCGGCTCGATCCCGCCGCGCTGTTCCAGCTGCCCGTGCCGCTGGCCGCGCGGCGGATCGTGGTCGCGATGTCGGGCGGGGTGGATAGCTCGGTGGTCGCCGCGCTGGCCGCGGGAACCGGGGCCGAGACCATCGGCATCACGCTTCAGCTCTACGATCACGGCGCGGCGAGCGGGCGCAAAGGAGCGTGCTGCGCGGGCGACGACATCCGCGACGCGCGCGCCGTCGCCGACCGGCTGGGGATCGCGCACTACGTGTTCGATCATGCCTCGGCGTTTCGCGACGAGGTGATCGAACAGTTTGCCGACGATTACCTCGCCGGGCGCACCCCGATCCCGTGCATCCGCTGCAACATGGGGCCCAAGTTTACCGATCTGCTGGCGATGGCGCGCGAACTGGGCGCGGATTGCCTCGCTACCGGGCATTACGTGCGGCGCGAAACAGGGGTGGCGGGTCCTGAATTATGGCGCGCCGCCGATCCGGCGCGCGACCAGAGCTACTTTCTCTACGCCACCACACAAGCGCAGCTCGACTTCCTCCGCTTTCCGCTGGGCGGGCTTCCCAAGCCCGAAGTGAGGCGTCTCGCCGAGGCGGCCGGCTTGCGCGTCGCGGCCAAGCCCGACAGCCAGGACATCTGCTTCGTCCCTGACGGCGACTACGCGCAGGTCGTGCGCAGCGTGCGCCCCGAAGGCGGCGCGCCGGGCGCTATCGTCCATGCCGAAACCGGCGAAGTACTGGGCGAACACCGCGGCGTGCTGCACTATACCGTGGGCCAGCGCCGGGGGCTGGAGATCGGCGGACTGGCCGAGCCGCTCTACGTGACCGCGCTCGATGCGCCCGCAGCGCGGGTGATCGTCGGGCCGAAGCGCCTTCTTGCGGTGGGCGCGGCGCGGTTGGTGGAGACCAATCGGATCGGAGCCTTGGCTGACGGCCCGTTGACGGCCAAGGTTCGCTCGCTAGCCAAGCCGGTTCCGATCGTCCTCGATGGACCGCTTGGCGAGGGCGCGGGGGCAACGATCCGCTTCGCCACCCCCGAATATGGCGTCGCGCCGGGCCAGGCCGCGGTGATCTATGCCGGCGAACGGGTGCTGGGCGGCGGGTGGATCGCGGAGACCACGCCGCTCTAATGCCCCGCCTGCTCGCCGCGCTCGAGCCCTGATGCCTCGAGTTGCGTGTCGATCTGCTCCATCAGACGGTCGAGCCCGGTCTGGTCGCTGCTTTCGGCGCGGGCGACGAGCACGTCCTGGGTGTTCGAGGCGCGCAGCAGCCACCAGCCGTCGGCGGTCGAGACGCGGACCCCGTCGGTGTCATCGACATCGGCGCCCGAAGCCGAGAGGCGCGCTTTCACCTCGTCGATCACCGCGAACTTGCGGGCTTCGTCGACCTGGAAGCGCAATTCGGGAGTGTTGACCAGCGGCTGCATCGCGCCGCGCAGTTCGGTCAGCGACATGTCCAGCCGGACCGTAGCGGCGATCAGGCGGATCGCCGCGTAGAGCGCGTCGTCATACCCGTAATAATCATGCGCGAAAAACACGTGGCCGCTCATCTCGCCCGCCAGCTCCGCGCCAGTTTCCTTCATTTTGGATTTGATCAGGCTGTGCCCGGTCTTCCACATCAGCGGCTTGCCACCCAGCTCGGCAACGCGCTCGAACAAGGCGCGTGAAGCCTTCACATCGGCGATAATCGTCGCTCCGGGGACCATTCGCAGCAGATCCTCGGCATAAATCATCAGCAGCTGGTCGCCCCACACGATCCGGCCCTGGCCATCGACCGCACCAATTCGGTCGCCGTCGCCGTCAAAGGCCACTCCGAAGTCGAGGTTCTTCTCGGCGACCAGCGCCCTGAGATCGGCGAGATTCTTCTCTTCGGTAGGGTCAGGATGATGGTTCGGGAAATTCCCGTCGACTTCTGTGAACAGCGTGAAGTGCTCTCCCGGAAGTCGGGCGACGAGCGCCTCGAGCGCGGGCCCCGCCGCGCCGTTGCCCGCATCCCAGCCGATCCGGAGTCCGGCCAGGCGATCGTCGCCGATGCCAGCAAGCCCCTCGACCAGCCGGTCGATATAGGCGTTCATGACGTCGCGGTTCTCGCTGGTCCCGTTGCCCGAAGCCCAGGCGCCGGCCTGCGCCATCCGGCCGAGTTCGGTGATGTCTTTGCCGAAGAACGGCCGACCCTGAAATACCATCTTGAAGCCATTATAATTGGCGGGATTATGGCTGCCGGTTATCTGAATGCCGCCGTGCACATCGTCGGATGAAGCTTCGGCGTAATAGAGCATCGGGGTTGGCCCCATGCCGATCCGCACCACATCGACCCCGCTCGCGTTGAGTCCTTCAACCAGCGCGTGTTCGAGGATCGGCGAACTGACCCGCCCATCGTAGCACACCGCGACCCTGGTCCCCCCCGCCTCGCGCAGCTTGGTCGCGAACCCGCGCCCGATCGCGCGCGCGTCCTCCGGGCCGAGCGTTTCGCCAATGATTCCGCGGATATCGTATTCGCGCAGCGTGGTGGGGTGAAAGGTGTGGGTCATGGGGTCCGCCCTATGAAAGGAACACCGCTCATGTCGAGCGAAGTCGAGACAGGTCGCGCTACAGTCGGATCTGGTGCGGCATCCCTCGACTTCGCTCGGGATGAGCGGCCTTGGAGATTAACCCTAACCGGTGAAGTCGTTCCCCGGCAACCGCGCCAAAAGCAGAGCGCGCGCCGCATTCGCCTCGTGGACCAGCTCGTTCGAGCCGCCGCGGTCGGGGTGGACCTGGGCGATCAGGCGGCGGTGAGCTTCGGAGATCTCAGCCGCAGTGGCGTTTCGTCCCACCCCCAGCACCGCGCGCGCCTGCGCCTCGTCGGCTGCTGCGGTACCCGCCTTGAATAGTTCCCACGGCCACCTGCCCGCCAGCATCCGGCAGGCGACGCTCGCCAGGACGAGCAGGACCAGCAGCTTGCTCACGCCGCCTGCCCCCCGGCCAGCGCAAGTTCGGGCGTGGGCTTGGCGGTCATCGGCAGATTGAGCCCGACGACTAGCGCGCGCAGTTCCTGCCGCGCCACCAAGTGGCTTGTGCCCAGCTCGCCGAGCTGGCCCTTGTCGAGCAAGGTCAGCCCCGAGGGAAACAGCTCGCGATAGATCACCCGCTCGCTCAGCCCGTGCGCAATGCGGAAGCCGACACGCCTCGACAGTTCGGTCAGCGCCTGGTCGAGGCGGCGCATGTTGCGCATCTCGACGTGGCCGGAACGGTTGCGCACCACCACCCAGTCCATCTCGCGGCGGCCTTCCTGGATCGTGGTCATCGCCCGCTTCTTGCGCGCCTCCCAGATCAGCTCGGCATAGAACGACAGCTTGCGCACCTTGAAGGTCTCGGCGTCGACCTGGCCGATCAGGTCGAAATCGACGAAACTGTCGTTGAGCGGGGTGACCAGCGTGTCGGCGCGGGTGGCGACATGGCGGGCAAACGGATCGTCGCGCCCCGGAGTGTCGTAAACCAGGAAGTCGTGGCCTTCGCCGAGTTCTTCGGAAAGCTGGTCGAGCGCCTCGACGGTCTCGCCGCGGAACACCGCGAATGCGGGGCCCGGAAGATGGATGCCGCGGCGGCGCTCGGTCTCGGCGCGGTTCTCGAGATAGCGGTGGAGCGTGCGCTGGCGCGAATCGAGGTCGATCGCGGCAACTTTCGCCCCTTGATACGCCAGCGCGACCGCGACATGCACCGCGGTGGTCGATTTGCCCGTGCCGCCCTTTTCGTTGGCGAAGACGATCCGGTGGGGGCCGGGCCGGTGCAGTTGAGGTCGGGTTGGACCCGGCATGGTATGCGGACTTTCCTTTGCTATACGGGGCGCTCTAGGCCGAAGCGGAGAGCGCATGCAAATCATCCACGCCCTGGCAGAGCTTCGCAAGGCACGCGCCGCGTTGAGCCGTGGAAAGCTGGCCCTGGTCCCGACGATGGGCGCGCTGCACGAAGGCCACCTGACGCTGGTGCGCGAAGCGAAGGCCCGCACCAAACACGTTGTGGTGTCGATCTTCGTCAACCGGCGCCAGTTCGGGGCGAACGAGGATCTCGACGCCTATCCGCGCCAGTTGGAACGCGATTGCGCGCTGCTCGAGCCGCTGGGGGTGGATCTGGTCTGGGCGCCCAGCGCAGCGGAGATGTATCCGCCCGGCTACGCCACCAGCGTTTCGGTCTCCGGTGTCAGCGAGGGGCTGTGCGGCGCAGCGCGGCCGGGGCACTTCGAAGGCGTCGCGACGGTGGTGTGCAAATTGTTCAACCAGGTCCGCCCCGACCTCGCGTTGTTCGGCGAGAAGGACTGGCAGCAGCTTGCGGTGATCCGCCGCATGGCGCGCGATCTCGATCTTGCCTATCCCAAGGAAATCAGCGGCAGCCCGACCGTCCGCGAAGCCGACGGCCTCGCACGGTCATCGCGCAACGCCTTCCTCTCCCCCGAGGATCGCACCCGCGCGTCGATCATTCCCGCGGCAATGCGGAAGGCGATCGCGGAAATCAGCGGGGGCAAGCCGGTGCCCGAAGCGCTCAACCGCCTGGTCGCGGCGCTGCTTGCCGGGGGGTTCGACGCGGTCGATTACGCCGAACTGCGCGATGCGGAGAGCTTCGCGGTCCTCACCGAACGCCCCACCGACTTCGCTCGCCTTCTCGTCGCCGCGCGGATCGGCGGCACGCGGCTGATCGACAACATGGAGGCATGGAGCGGGTAAGGGGGCCACAATACAACGCTAGTTGGCGGCGGCGTGGTAGTATCGGGAGTTCGGCGCGGCGATCGGGTGGCTTGAACCATCCGGTGCGGATGAGGCGCTCATGGCCGCCAGCCGGTAAAGCTGGATACTGCCAAATCCCTTCGGCAATTGCTTCTCGCCTACCGAAGTCAGGGAGAAACCATCATCGCCCTCCAGTTCGAGCGCAGAGGCAAGTGTTTCGGTGCAATTGTCCCCGCCAACCAGGGTGACCAGCTCGATCAGGGCTGTGCGAGTACTGCAAGGCGGCGCGGGTAATGCTGTCGGTGCCCCTGTAGTTCGGTCCAGAATGAATCCCAATTCGCATCCCCGCATCCCCGCTTTCCGGACGCAGGCCGGGGGGCAGCAGGTCGGCCAGCCGATCCTGAAATGAGCGCGCGACGCGGGCGGCGACAGTGGGATGATCATGGCGCAGGGTCGGCGCAGGCGCACGATCCGCACGACATTTGCTGCCGACCCCGGGTAGAGCCTCGCCCCATGGACCACCCAACCTCGAATCGCCGGCAGTTGCCGCCGATGTGGCAACCCTTATCGGAATCCACATTTCGGACCATTTGGCTGACCAGTCTGCTGTCGAATTTAGGGCAGCTGATCCAGGGCGTGGGCGCGGCGTGGGAAATGACGCAGC
>JAUYQH010000190.1 GCA_030697365.1 Novosphingobium sp.
CGCCGGTCTTGGCGCCAGCCTCAGCCTCCTTCAGCACCCCGATAATCTGCTCTTCTGTGAACCTCGTTCGCTTCATCGTCCGTCCTTCTCTCAGGGCCGGACTCTAATCATTCTTGGATGGAAATCAGGGGGTCACGTCAGGTTGGCTAAAGCTCGTCCGGTCTGCTAGGATCGCTTCAAGGAGTAAGGCAATGCGCGCGGTGAACATTACCCCGGTTATCGAACGAAAGGCGCTTGAACTGGCCGAGCGCAATGGCGTGACGCTGGACGCGCTTCTCGATGAGGCGCTGGTCCGCCTGCTGGAGGACGAGGACGATATCCGACTGGCAGAAGCGGCGCTGCGCGAATCGGACCCGACGAAAACTATCTCACACGTGGAAATGAGGCGGGAGCTTGGTTTGGACGCTTGAGTATCTCGAAACTGCTCAAAAGGCGTTGCGGAAACTTGGCAAGGCAGAAGCAGATCGCATAACGAAAACACTGGGAGAAATCGCGGGGCTCGAAGATCCTCGGTCCCGGGGGCATGCTCTTACCGGCAATCTGACTGGCCTTTGGCGCTACCGGATCGGCGACTGGCGAGTGATCACTCGGATCGAAGCCCAGCGTATCGTGATCGTGGTCGTCTAGATCGGCCATCGCGGCAAGGTTTATCGCTGAATTAGAGTTGATCAAACCAGTCTGGCTCAACAGACACTTTCTCAACCAGCTTGGTCTCAACGCCAAGCGACAGGTCTTTCAATTTGTCACAAAGCGACTCACCGTCGATCAAGTTGATGGGTGGAGCGCCATCGCGTGTGGCTTCGCGACGTGCATCGGGGGAGAATGTCCCGGTCGTCATGATGAGGCCCTTGTCGGTACGGCCCATCATTGCACCCCTGAAGTCGCGCACTGCTCCGGAGCCTACCGATCCCTGGTATCGCTTGCACTGAAACAACACGTGGAACGACATGAGGCTGAGTTGTAGAATTCCGGTGCCATCGATTCCACCGTCCCCAGATCGGCCCGTGACTTCGACTTTGACAAAGCCTGACTCGCGCAAAAGCCGCTGGCATAGCCGTTCAAATGCGGAAGGGTCCATGGATCGCAATCGCGCAAGCAACTCATCGCGCCAATCAGCAAACTCCGCGTCGGGATTTCCCAACGGAATGTCGTTCTCGACAGTCGACGACTTTTTGCGGTTACCATGTTTGGCTTTGACTGCGGCTGCGACCTTGCGCCGAAGGGCATCGATCGGCCATTCCGTCGCTTGCCTACCTTCGTCGGTAAGCAGCCAGATGCCCCGTCCGCCTGACGCGAGAAACCCTCCTTCTTTGAGGTGACTCCTCGCCTACGATAGCCGGTCTGGAAGCACCGCCCCAGCACCACTTTCGTATTGTACGTCGAGAGCCGGGGTCGGAAGGCCGACCAACTCGATCACGGCGTCGTTGATTTCATTGAGCGAGGCAGAACCGCCGATCTTGTCGAGCGCAACCAGGGTCGGCTTCATCAACTCATGATATTTCGGAAGGTCGCCGATATCCATCAAGCCCGCGCCTCTTCCACCCCCGCGCTGTTGTGGCGTAGCGCCTTGAGCACCGTGTCCACAATCTGCGGCGCGTTCAGGCCCGCAGCGTCGTACTGCTTGTCGGGCGCGTCGTGGTCCTGGAACACGTCCGGCAACCGCATCGTCCGGATCTTCAGTCCGGCGTCGGTCAACCCTTCGTCGCTCGCCAGCGTCAGGACGTGCGCGCCGAGGCCGCCGATGCTGCCTTCCTCGATCGTCACGATCACTTCGTGCGTCGCCATCAACTTGCGGATCAGCGCGGTGTCGAGCGGTTTGGCGAAGCGCAAGTCAGCGACGGTGGTCGAGAGGCCCCTGGCTTCGAGCTGGTCGGCGGCCTTGAGTGCCTCCGCCAGCCTCGTTCCCAATGACAGCAGCGCGATCTTCGACCCCTCGCGCACCACCCGGCCCTTGCCGATCTCGAGCCGTTGGGGAACCTCAGGCAGCGCCACCCCCGTCCCGTTGCCACGCGGATAGCGGAACGCGATCGGGCCATCGTCGTGAAGGACGGCGGTGTGGGTCATATGGACCAACTCGGCCTCGTCCGCCGCGGCCATTACCACGAAGTTGGGGAGCGTCGCCAGATAGGTCACGTCGAACGATCCGGCATGGGTCGCGCCGTCCGCCCCGACCAGCCCGGCGCGGTCGATCGCAAAGCGCACCGGCAGGTTCTGGATCGCTACGTCGTGGACCACCTGGTCGTATGCGCGCTGGAGGAAGGTCGAGTAGATCGCGCAAAACGGGCGCATCCCCTGCGCGGCGAGTCCGGCGGCGAAAGTCACCCCGTGCTGTTCGGCGATCCCGACGTCGAAGAACCGATCGGGATGCGCGGCGGCGAACTTGTCGAGCCCGGTGCCCGAGGGCATAGCCGCAGTGATCGCGCAGATCCGCGGGTCGGTTTCTGCTTCCTTCGCAAGCTGCGCGCCAAACACGTTCTGGTAGGCGGGCGCGGCGGGTGCGCTCTTCACCTGCTCGCCGGTGATCACGTCGAACTTCTGGACGCCATGATACTTGTCGGCGCTGTTCTCGGCCGGGGCATAGCCCTTGCCCTTCTGGGTCACGACGTGGATCAGACACGGCCCTTCGGCGGCATCGCGGACGTTTTCGAGCACCGGGATCAGCTGGTCCAGGTTATGCCCGTCGATCGGTCCTACGTAATAGAACCCCAGCTCCTCGAACAAGGTTCCGCCCATCGCCATCCCGCGGGCGAACTCGTCGGTCTTCTTGGCCGCGCGGTGGAGCGGTTCGGGCAACTTGCGCGACAGCCGCCGGGCCAGCTCGCGCAGCTCGAGGAACGGGCGCGACGAGACCAGCCGGGCGAGATAGGCCGACAGCCCACCCACCGGTGGGGCGATCGACATGTCGTTGTCGTTGAGGATCACCACCAGCCGGTTTCCCGCGGCCTGGGCGTTGTTCATCGCCTCGTAGGCCATGCCCGCGCTCATCGCGCCGTCGCCGATCACCGCGATCGCGCGGCCCTGCTGCCCGGCGATCTTGTTGGCCACCGCAAATCCCAGCGCCGCTGAGATCGAGGTCGAGGAGTGCGCCGCGCCGAACGGATCGTATTCGCTCTCGTTGCGTTTGGTAAAGCCTGAGAGGCCGCCGCCCTGGCGCAAGGTGCGGATGCGATTCCGCCGCCCGGTGATGATCTTGTGCGGATAGGCCTGGTGGCCGACGTCCCAGATCAGGCGGTCGGCAGGCGTGTCGAACACATAGTGGATCGCGACGGTCAGCTCGACCACGCCGAGGCCAGAGCCGAGGTGACCGCCGGTGGTACCCACCGCAGCGATCATCTCCGCGCGCAGTTCGTCGGCCAGCGCGCGGAGCTGCCCGGGCTGGAGCTTGCGCAAGTCGGCGGGGATATCGACCGTGTCGAGCAGCGGGGTTGCCGGATGGGCGCTCATCATCCGGGCCTTACACGCGCGGTCTTGCGGTGTCGATTACGGCCATCAGGAACGCCTTGCCCCAAACCCGGCCAGGCCAATCAGCGAGCGCAGCAAATTCGCCCTCTCCCCGCGAGGAGCCGGCGCCGCCCGAACCGGACACTCGACGCAATAGGCCTGCATTCCCCCATGCCCGCTCAGCAGGGCGACATCGTGCGCCAGCCGCGCGGCAAGCGCAGCCTGTTGAGCCGCCACGATCCCACCGATCCCGGACCGCGAATCGCGCGCATCGTCATCGCCGCTGTCGAGAAGCTGGACCAGCAGCGAGCGGAAGGCATCGTCCTCTTCGCCCAGGTACTCCGGATGCCAATCGCCCTCGCCCAGCTTGGCGGCCTTGGCGGCGTAGGCCAGCGCCTCCTCGATCCCGCCGAACTGATCGACCAGGCCGAGCTGACGCGCGGTGCCGCCGTCCCAGATCCGGCCCTGGGCGATCGTATCGATTTCCGCGGGCGTCTTGCCGCGCGACTGACCGACCAAGCCGATGAAGCGGCTATAGCCGTGCTCGATCATTGCCTGGACCAGCCCTTCCATCTCGGGGTTGAGCCCGCCGAGCAGATCGGGCTGCCCCGACAACGGGCTGGTCTTGACCCCGTCGCTGGTCACCCCCCAGTCGGCCAGTGAAGCCTCGAAAGTCGGAATGATCCCGAAAATGCCAATCGACCCGGTGATCGTACCGGGCTCGGCGAAAATGCGCGTGGCAGGGGTGGAGACCCAGTATCCGCCCGACGCGGCGAGGTTGGCCATCGAGACCACCACCGGAACGCCCTTGGCCTTGTGGCGCAGGATGGCGGTGCGGATGCGTTCGGAGGCGAGCACCGAGCCGCCCGGCGAATCGACCCGTACCACCAGCGCGGAAAGGTCGTCGTCGAGCGCCTCGTCGAGCACTTTGGCGATGCGATCGCCGCCCGCCTGCCCCGGTCCGGCATCGCCATCGACGATCTCGCCGGCGATGGTGATCACCCCGATCGGCTTGCCCGCGGTGTCCTCGTCACGATCGGCGAGCCACGGTTCGAGCTCGGTCTTGCGAAATTCGCCCGGGGTGCCGCCCGCTTCTTCGCCGACGAGTTCAGCGACGCGCGCACCGAACGCGGTGGAATCGCCCAGTTTGTCGACCAGCCCGGCCTGCAACGCCGCCTTGCCGGTGTCGCCGCCCGCCGCCTGAAGCCAGCCGACCGGGTCCTTCGTTACCAGGTCGAGGTTGGCCTTCGGCCGCGCCTTGGCCACGTCCGTGCGGTAATCGTCCCACAGCCGGGCATAGACCGCGCCCAGCGCCTCGGCCGCCTCGGGCGACTGGTCGCTGCGGATATAGGGTTCGACCGCGCTCTTGTAGGTGCCGACCTTGAAGACGTGAACGTTGACCTTCAGCCGGTCGAGCAGGTTCTTGAAGTAGAGGCGATTGCCACCCGGCCCCGTGACGATGGCGCCGCCCAGCGGATCGGCCCAGACTTCGCTGGCGTGCGCGGCGAGCAGCATCGAATCGTCCGAATAGGCGATGGCGTGGGCCAGCACCGGCTTTTTCGCGGCACGCACCGTGTCGAGCGCAGCGCCGATCCGCTGGAGGTGGACCTGACCGCCCCCGGCAAACGTATCGAGATCGAGCACCACCGCCTTGATCCGGTCGTCCTTGGCCGCGGCCTCGATTGCGCGCACCAGGTCGCGCTCGCGGTATTCCTTGATCGGCGCGCCCTGGCCGAGCAGCAGCGCGAACGGATCGATCTTGGCGGGCTCCTCGACCACCGTGCCATCTAGCTTGAGCAACAACGCGCCTTCGCGGATGAGCCCCGGATTGGGCCGCGCGGTGAGCACCGTATAAAGCGCCCAGAAGAACAGCAGCAGGAACAGGAGGGCGAAAGCATCCTTGATCCCGACCAGGATCGCCCAGACCTTGCGTGCGAAAATCATGTGTGCGCTCAATCTTTCGAAGTGTGCGAGCGATGTAGGTGTAGCCGCAAGCCAACGCCACCCGAATCCGCTTGAGCGACCCATGACACCCGACTAGGGGCATGGCTTTAATGCCATCGCCGGACGCCCCTGCCCTTGGCCGTGCCCTTGGCCCTGCCCACGGACGCTACCCTTCGGGCCGCGCCGCGTTCCCGCATCGCCACCTTCTTGGCATCGGCAGCCTGGCGCGTCACGAGATCCTTTACCTGCTCGACGAGGCCGAAGAATGGGTCGCGCTCAACAAGCAGGCGTCCAAGCACGCTGATTGCCTGGCGGGGCTGACGATCATCAACGCGTTCTTCGAAAACTCGACCCGGACGCTGCTGTCGTTCGAAATCGCGGGCAAGCGGCTGGGCGCCGACGTGGTCAACATGCACGCCGCGCAATCGAGCGTGAAGAAGGGCGAAACGCTGATCGACACCGCGTTGACGCTGGGGGCGATGCGCGCCGACGCGATCGTCATCCGCCACGCCAGTTCGGGCGCGGTGCGGCTGATCGCGGACAAGGTCGATTGCCCGGTGCTCAACGCCGGCGACGGCCAGCACGAACACCCGACGCAAGCCCTGCTCGATGCGCTGACCATCCGCCATGCGCTCGGCAAACCGGCGGGCAGCGATCTCAACGGTCTGAAAGTCTCGATCTGCGGCGACATCCTGCATAGCCGGGTGGCGCGATCGAACATCCTGTGCCTGACCGCGCTGGGCGCCGAGGTGCGCGTCTGCGCCCCGCCAGCGCTGATGCCCGACGGGGTCGAGGCGATGGGCGTGGCCCCGTTCCATGATTTCGACGCGGCGCTGGAGGGTGCCGAAGTGGTAATGATGCTGCGGCTCCAGCAGGAAAGGATGAGCGGCCAGTTCATCCCCTCCCCGCGCGAATACCGCCATCTATACGGGCTGACGCTCGACCGCTTGGGCAAGGCCGCTTCGGGCGCGCTGGTGATGCATCCGGGGCCGATGAATCGCGGGGTCGAGATCGATTCCGACGTCGCCGACCTGGCTGGACGATCGCTTATCACCCGCCAGGTCGAGAACGGGGTGGCGATCCGCATGGCCTGTCTCGACGTGCTGACCCGCAAGCGACGCGGGATAGAGGGCTGGGCATGAGCGTAGCGGCGCCCCTCGTCGTCACCGGCGGACGTTTGGTCCTGCCACAGGGTGAGCCGCAACCGGGCGCGATCCGGTGCGAAAACGGCGTGGTCGTCGCACTCGACGGTCCGATCGTCGCGCGCGATGGCGATACCGTCGTCGATGCGAAGGGCGCGCTGGTCGTGCCCGCGCTGATCGACCTCGGGGTGTTCGCGATCGATCGGCCCGCTTTCCACTTCGGTGGGGTCGTTCGCGCCGCGCTGATGCCCGACGAAAACCCGCCGCTCGACCATCCGGCGCGGGTGCGGTTCGCGGCGCAATCGGGCAAGCCCGACTTGTGGGTCCACCCCCTTGCCGCGGCCACCCGCGGGCTTGAGGGCCGCGAGTTGGCCGAGCTGGCGCTGATGCGCGAGGCGGGGGCCAGAGCGGTCGCCACCGGGCGCAAGTGGGTGGCCGACAGCGGGGTCATGCTGCGCCTGCTGCGCTATGCGGCGATGCTCGACCTCGTCGTCGTCACCCACGCCGAGGATTCCGGGCTGACCGGCGAAGCGGTGGCCACCGCGGGCGAGATGGCGACGCGGCTGGGCCTGACTGCCGCCCCCGCCGAGGCCGAGGCGCTGGCGGTGGCGCGCGACATCGCGCTGGCCGAGCTGGCCGGGGCGCGGCTCCACATCCGCCAGGCGACCACTACCGCGAGCCTTGCCCTGATCCGCGCCGCGAAGGCGCGCGGCGTGGCGGTGACCGCCGGGGTGACCCCGGCGCATTTCATGCTGTCCGATCTGGAACTTGCCGATTTCCGCACATTCGCCCGCCTCTCGCCCCCGCTGCGCTGCGAGGCGGACCGCCGGGCGGTGCTCGACGCGCTGGCCGATGGGACGATCGACGTGGTCGCATCCGGCCACGATCCGCGCGGGCCCGAGGACAAGCGCCTGCCCTTTGCCGACGCCGCGCCGGGCATGGCCGGAGCCGAGACGCTGCTGCCGTTGACGCTGACGCTGGTCCGCGATCGCGTGATCGACCTCGCCCGCGCCTTCGCGCTGCTCGCGGGAAATCCAGCTCGGCTGCTCGGCGTGAACGCGGGCGAACTGCGCGTGGGAGCAGAGGCCGACATCGGGATCGTCGATCCGGCAAAGCCCTGGGTGGTCGATTCGGACAAGATGGCCGCCGCAGCGGGAAACACCCCGTTCGACAAGCGTCCGGTCGAGGGCCGGGTCACCGCCCTGTTCAAGGGCGGCGCGGCGGTCGGCTAGATCGTCTTGCAGTCAGTCGGCGTGATCCGGAAAACTAACGCCGCAGCCCGCGCACCGGCGAGCCCGCCGCAGCCTCGGCTTCCGCGCGCTTGACCAGACAGGCCCCGCCACGTCCCTTGACCTTGGCGCACATTCTCGCCGCCTCGGCATAGCTCGGGAAACCGGCCGCGGCGATGCGCCACACCGGGATGCCGTTGACCGTGGCAGTAGTGGTTACCGTTCGATAGGGCTTGAGCGCGGGCGTGCGCGAGGTGAACTTGCGCCAGCCGTCCTTCGCCACCGCCGGATCGGTGTAAGAGCCGAGCTGGAGCCAGTGCGAGCCTTGGGCAGCGACCTTGGGCGCCGGCATCATCGCCGAAAGGCCTTTGCCCTTGCCTGGCTGGGTGACGTTGCGCGGGTCGCTGACGAACTTGGTCCGCATGGGCTTTCCGGCAATCCGCGGCTTGGCGGCAACCGAAGCGGCCGGTACTGAAATCGACGCAAACGCCGGGGCATCGTTGGCGACCGTCGCGGGCCCGCGCTCGAGCGCGGCCAGCTTGATCGGTTGGACCACGGGCGCAGCCACAGCGGGAAGCTCGGCCTGGGCCTGGACGATCGGGGCGACGGCTGGTGCAACCGGCGCGGCGGGTTCGGCCGCGGCCATCGACTGGGCTTGCGCCTCTGCCGCGAGTTCGGCGGTCCCCGGGAAGTTGACCAGCGCCAGCGCCACCGGTTGGCCCGAATCGGCAACCGCGGTCACTCCCAAAAGGTGCGCGACACGGGTCGCGACGGCTTCGGGGCGGCCAAGCTGCGCCCATTCGGCGATCCGGTCGCTGACCTGATCGGCGGGCAGATCCTGGCCGACCATCAGCCGCGCTTCGCGCCAGCGCCCGTCGAGCGCATAAGCGAACGCAAGGTTCTGGCGGGTCTTGGCGGTGTTTTCACCGTCGCGCAGCGCGTCGGACAGAACCTGGACCCCGCGCTCCGTCTGACCGGCCAGCGCATAGGCCAGGCCAAGATCGCCGGCCGGGATCACATCGCGCCAGTCGTGAAGCAGCTCGTTCGCCGCTGCGGCATTGCCGTTGGCGGTCTCCGCAAGCGCGAGCCCGAGCACAGTCGCCGCGCTCTCGTCACCAAGGTTCAGGGCATCGTCATACGATTGCGCGGCCGCGGCAAAGCGCCCGGCTTCGAGGTAGGCAGCGCCCAGCGCGGCGCGCGCCGCCGCATCGCGAGGCGAGGCGAGGACCGCACGCTCGGCCTTGGCGACGGCCTTGCTGCCGCTGCCCGAAAGCGGCTTGGCGGCGTAGCCCGACGGCCGTGCGCCTCCGTCCGAAGCACAGCCGCTGACCAGCGCGGCGGCAATGGCTACGGTCGAGGCAAACTTGGCGAAAGTGGTGCGAGTCCCGGTCATTTTATTTGTCCCCCCCGGATTGTCGGTCGGTAGAAAGTGTCAGCGGCGCCGGACGCGCTTGGCCAGATCATCGAGTTCGGGCAGTTCGTCGAGCAGGCGGTCGAGCGCCTGAGTGACGAACTGCTGGGCACTGCGCCCCTGCATGGCGCAGGCCAGACGCAATTTGAGATGGCGCGCTTCATCGACCCGCAGGGTGAACGCGGCGCGGCGGCCGGAAGCCAATGCGGACTGGCGTTCGGTCGCGACGTTGCTGGCAACTCCGCGCGCATAGCGGTGCGCAGCAAGCGGAATCAGCGAGGAAGGTTCAACCGGCGGCTCGCGATCAACCCGACCGGCCAGGGCGTCCTGCTGGCGGACCACCGCGGGTACATCCCCGGTCAGCGGCGATTGCCCGAATTGCTCGTCGGGGGCGCCGAATGGGACCACGGTCGAATCGCCGTGATCGATCTCGTGCGCGGCGAGTTCTTCCGGCTCGCCCATGTCGTTCCAGCCGAGGTCTTCAAGATCGTGGCCCTCGGGCGGCAGCGGAACTTCGGTCGAATAGTTACTGAGCGCCTGCCATTGCGGCCGCATTGCCGGACGCGCGCCGCCCTTGCGAGCGAGCAGAACCGGCGACAGCGAGGCAAACGACTTGGAATCGCCCATCGACCCGCCCCCCGTCAGGAACCGGCGACGCGGCGGCCGAAGCCGCCTTGCGGTCGACTCACCCCGGGCAGCATCGTGACCGATGCCGGCGCCGCGAACACGGTACGGCGGAAGTTCTTTTCCAGACGATCCGAGATATAGCCCCAAAGCGCCTCGACTTCCTGCGCCGAACGGCCCTTGGGATCGACTTCCATCACCGTGCGGCCGTCGATCATCGAGGCGGCGAAATCGGTGCGGTGATGCAGCGTGACCGGGGCGACGGTGCCGTGCTGCGATAGCGCGACCGCGGCTTCCGAGGTGATCTTGGCCTTGGGGGTGGCAGCGTTGACCACGAAGATCAGCGGCTTGCCCGCACGTTCGCACAAATCGACGGTAGCGCCCACCGCACGCAGATCGTGTGGGCTGGGGCGCGTCGGCACGACGATCAGTTCGGCCACCGCGATCACGCTCTGGATCGCCATGGTAATTGCGGGCGGGGTATCGATCACCGCCAGGCGAAAGCCCTGCTGACGCAATACCGCAAGATCGCTAGCCAATCGCGCCACAGTGGTTTGCGCGAAAGCGGGAAACTCCGCCTCGCGTTCGTTCCACCAGTCGGCAAGGCTGCCTTGCGGATCGATGTCGATAAGCACGACGGGCCCGGCGCCTGCGCGCTGAGCCTCGACGGCGAGGTGCCCGGACAAGGTAGTCTTGCCCGATCCCCCTTTCTGTGATGCCAATGCCAGAACGCGCAACGTATTGCCCCCTAGATGCCATTCGGTCCTTTGGAGGTCGGTATCGCGGATCACCCCTAATTTTGAGTTAATGGAAACTGCACTTCTTGCCCCCCCCTTCGCAGGGGCTTTTCGATAAGGCTTTGCTAACCGGTCGTTTACTATGACATTTTGGCGCAGCGGTGCGGACGGAGGAGAGGATGATGGCGCGTACCGGTTTTCAGATCGCGGCTGCCATGGCGGCTGTGCTGACCGCGCTGCCCGCGCTGGCCAACGTCAAGGACGGGGTCGATGCGTGGTCGCGCGGCGAATTCGTCCGCGCCGTCAAGGAATGGCAAAAACCTGCGGCTGCGGGCGATGCCGATGCCCAGTTCAACCTGGCTCAGGCCTACAAGCTGGGCAAGGGCGTGGCGCCTGATCTCACCCGCGCCGAGCAGCTTTATCTCAAGGCGGCGCAGCAGGGCCATCTCCAGGCGGCGGATACTTACGGCCTGCTGCTGTTCCAGTCCGGGCGGCGCGAGGCGGCGATGGCGTGGCTGACGCCTTCGGCCGAACGCGGCGAACCGCGCGCGCAATACGTGCTGGCGGTGGCCCACTATAACGGCGATCTGGCGGTCAAGGACCCGGTACGCGCCTATGCGCTGATGACCCGCGCCGCGGCAGCTGGGCTGGAAACCGCCAAGGCGACACTGACGACGATGGATCAGGCGCTACCGCTCGAACAACGCCAGCAGGGCATCGCGCTGGCCGCCGAGCTCGAGCGCAAGTCCGATGCCCAGCGCGCCGCGCAAATGGCCTCGCTGGGGCTGGGAGGCAGGGCGCCCTCCCCCGCTCCGGTGCGGCCCGAACGAGTAACCGCGGGCGCCGATTATGCCAATCCGGTGGTAATCGCCTCGCCGGGCAAAACTCCTCCTCCTGCATCCGGAATCGGACCATCGCCTCGAACCGCACCGCCCGCACCGGCCACGGCCAGCGGAGCGTGGCGCGTCCAGCTCGGCGCGTTCGGGGTGGCGGGCAACGCGCAGGCGCTGTGGGCGAAACTCAAGGCCAACGCCGCGCTGGGCGGAAGGCAGGCGTTCTACGTCCCCGCGGGCAAACTGACCAAACTCCAGGCCGGCCCTTTCTCCAGCCGCGCCGAAGCCCATGCGGCGTGTGCCGGGCTGGGTGCGCAGGCGTGCATTCCGGTGGGATAGGCGGGACGAATTGCTTGATTGATCCCTTCCCATCGATCGTCGCCCCTGCGAAGGCCGGGGCCAGGACAACGGCTCATCCCGGCGGGACCATCGCGGTTGGAGAGCTTAGATAGCCCCCTGCCTTCGCAGGGGCGACGGGGGTTGGGTTGGGGGAATCTGAACAAAACATCGCCGATCCAGCCCGCATTCTCGCGCTCGATTTCGTGCGCGGGGTGGCGATCCTCGGGATCCTGCTGCTCAACATCGTCGGCTTCGCCTGGCCCGAGATCGTCTACATCAGCCCGCGTGCGCCCACCGCGCCGGTCAACAGCGCGGACGACTGGACCTACCTCACCATGTTCGTGCTGGCCGACGGCAAGTTCCGCGGGCTGTTCTCGTTGCTGTTCGGGGCGAGCCTGCTGCTGTTCGTCGAACGCGCCGAAGCATCGGGGCGCGACGGCGCGGCGCTGCAACGGCGGCGGCTCGCATGGCTGGCGCTGTTCGGGCTCGCCCATTTTTTCCTGCTGTGGTGGGGCGACATCCTATTTCTTTACGCGGTGTGCGGATTCGTCGTGCTGGCGCTGCACAAGCGGACGCCCGAAGGCCTCGCCGCGCTGGCGCTGGCGAACTATGCCGCGGGCGTGCTGGGCCTCGGCGCACTCACCTCAGTTCCGGCGTTCGATCCCGCGAGCGGGGCCGAGATCGTCGCCCAATACGCCCGCGATGCCCGCGCCGAGATCGCGCTGACGCAAGGTCCATGGGGAGCACGCCTGGCCCACAGCCTGAGCGAGGACTGGACCGCGCCGCTGACCACGCTGGCGATGAGCTGGCTCGAGACGGTGCCGCTGATGCTGATCGGGATGGCGCTGTTCAAGGCGGGATTTTTCGCGGGTTCGTGGGATGCCGTGCGGCTGAGGCGCTGGGCGTGGCGGGGGATCGGCGGCGGCTTGGTCCTCACGCTGCCACTGGCGTGGTGGGTGTGGCGCGAGGACTTTGACCTGACTTTCACCCTGTTCGTCTGGCTCGGCCCCGCCGCGGTGGGGCGGCTGACGAGCACGATCGGCTATGCCGCTCTGGCGGTGCTGCTCGCGCAGCGCTTCGCCACAAGCGCGCTGGGTGAACGGCTGGTTGCGTGCGGACGGATGGCGTTTTCAAACTACATCGCCACCTCGCTGGTGATGACCTTCCTGTTCCACGGATGGGGACTGGGCCTCTACGCGAGCGTCGGCCGGTTCGAACTGCTTGGCTTCGTGCTGCTCGGCTGGGCCCTGATTCTCGGGTGGAGCAAGCCCTGGCTGGTGCGATTCCGCTTCGGCCCGCTCGAATGGGCCTGGCGCTCGCTGACGTATGGTCAGATTGCGCCGATGCGACGCGGTCTTGCTATTGAAAGTGATTCGCAGTAGAAGGGCCGACGAGAGAGGCCCGCGCATGTACGTCTGCATCTGCAATGCGATCCGCGAGAAAGACTTGCGCGCCGCCGCGCGCTGCTGCCGCGATGGCGCCGAGGACCTTTACGCCCGCCTCGGCCGCACCCCGCAGTGCCGCCAGTGCCTCGACGAAGCCGATCACATCGTTGCCGAGGAACGCGCGCTCGCCTGCTGTCCAGCCTGACTTGCCGCCGCCCGCCGCCCGGTCCATAATCGGGGCGGACGGTTTCTGGAGGCAGCGATGCAGGGCGATTCCAAGGTCATCGAATACCTAAACCAGGCGCTCACCAACGAGCTGACCGCGGTCAACCAGTACTGGCTGCACTACCGCCTGCTCAACCATTGGGGCGTCAAGAAGCTCGCCGAATTCGAGCGCCACGAATCGATCGACGAGATGAAGCACGCCGACCGGCTGGCCGACCGCATCCTGTTCCTCGACGGGTTGCCCAACTTCCAGGCGATCGGCCGCCTCAAGATCGGCGAGACGGTCGAGGAAATCCTCACGGCCGACCTCGCGCTGGAAATGGAGGCGATCCCCCTGCTCAAGGACGCCATCGCCCACGCCGAGACCGTCCGCGACTTCACCAGCCGCGACCTGTTCGCCGACATCCTCGCCAACGAGGAAGAGCACGTCGATACGCTCGAAACCCAGTTCGAGATGATCCAGCGGATGGGGCTGGAGAATTACGTGCAGTTGCAGAGCAAGGCGGCGGAAGGGGAGTGACGGGGAGCGAACCGCGACGGCTTTGGGGTGGATTGCTGACAGGCATCTTGTGCTGCTCGATTGCCATAAAGCGGAAGTTCGGGGGGTGCCACAACCGTTCGGTTATGACACTGACGGCTCTGCCGAAGCAGACGAACGGAACCACAAAAAAATTC
>JAUYQH010000193.1 GCA_030697365.1 Novosphingobium sp.
GAAATTGCCCAGGTCGGGATCGTTTCGGCCAACGGCGACGAGGTCGTCGGCCAGAAGATTGCCGAGGCGATGGACAAGGTCGGCAAGGAAGGTGTGATCACCGTCGAAGAGGCCAAGGGCATGGAGTTCGAGCTCGAGACCGTCGATGGCATGCAGTTCGATCGGGGCTATCTCTCGCCCTACTTCATCACCGACCCACAGCGGATGGAGGTCGAACTTGAGGATCCGTACATCCTGATCCACGAGAAGAAGCTCTCCGGTCTCAAGGACATGCTGCCGATCCTCGAAGCGGTTGCCCAGTCGGGCCGGCCGCTGCTGATCATCGCCGAGGACATCGAAGGCGAGGCGCTGGCGACGCTGGTCGTCAACAAGCTGCGCGGCGGCCTCAAGGTCGCGGCGGTAAAGGCACCTGGTTTCGGTGATCGCCGCAAGGCGATGCTCGAGGATATTGCGATCCTGACCGCGGGTGAAACCGTCTCGGAGGATCTCGGGACCAAGCTCGAGAACGTAACCCTCGACATGCTGGGCACCGCCAAGCGGGTTACGATCGACAAGGACAACACCACCATCGTCGATGGCGCTGGCGGGGCCGAGGCAATCAAGGGCCGGGTCGAAGCCATTCGTCAGCAGATCGAAAGCACGACCTCGGACTACGACAAGGAGAAGCTCCAGGAGCGTCTGGCCAAGCTTGCCGGTGGCGTGGCAATTATCAAGGTCGGCGGGGCGTCCGAGACCGAGGTCAAGGAGCGCAAGGACCGCGTCGATGACGCGCTTCATGCCACTCGCGCCGCGGTCGAGGAAGGCATCGTTCCGGGCGGCGGCACCGCGCTGCTTTATGCCAGCCAGGCGCTCGACAACTTGAGCGGCGCCAACGAGGACCAGACCCGCGGCGTCGACATCGTTCGTAAGGCCCTGCGCGCGCCGCTCCGCCAGATCGCACAGAACGCCGGACACGACGGCGCGGTGATCGTGGGCAATCTGTTGCGCGAAGCAGATCAGACGATGGGATTCAACGCCCAGACCGACAAATATGAGAACCTCATCCAGTCAGGGGTGATCGACCCGACCAAAGTGGTGCGCTCGGCCTTGCAGGACGCCGCTTCGGTGGCGGGCCTGCTGATCACTACGGAAGCGGCGATCACCGACATTGTCGAGGACAAACCCGCCATGCCAGCGATGCCGGGAGGCGGAATGGGCGGCATGGACTTCTAAATCTGGCCTCAAGGGCTCGAACGGGGGATCGCGATACGGTGGCGCGGTGACCGAATGTCGCCGTGCCACTTTGCTTGCCGGATAAAAGTTAGAACAAATTTCTTCGAGAGACCGACGAATATTTGACTCGATGCCCTTGGCAGCTTGGGCAGCCAGCGCCTCCTCCAATCCACATTGCTGCCCTTCTGGTGGACGAAAGCGACGCGATATTTCGAGCCGATTTTGATCACCAGACTCCTCCCGGCCTGTAACGGGCCGGGGGGTCTTTCGGTGGATATTCGCTGGCGTGAAATCCAGGGGCTAAGGCTACGAGCACTCCTCCCGCCGACAAGAGCCCTCGGCCGGGTAGTGTCTCAGTTTGAAATCCAATTATTGGTCCAAGCTGTGCCACTGGTCCTGATAGGCGGCCATCGCCGCAACTCGCCGCCATCCGGCAGCCAGATCAAGGTAGGGGCCGCGAGTGTAATCCGTTTGGCAAAGCGCGGCTAGCGCAGTAAATTCGGCAGCCTTCGTAAGGCATTGGGACTCGGACAACATGGATAGACCCTACGCCCCGAACGAAGCTCAACCTAGCCGCTTCTTGTAAGGCCCGCGCGCTTTCGGAGATGGGGCCGTCGCGTCGATTTTAGCAACGATAACCGTAAGCGCACACAAGACGCAACGGCAGAGCCTGGGCGCCGCTTGACAGCTGGTATTGGGCCTCCCACCACGCATACCGCGATCCCGGTGCTTCCAGAACAGAGGCATTCCAGAGGAATTATAGATGACGCAACCAGAGGCCGTTCCCATCGTCCTGATTGTCGAAGACGAGATGGTCCTCCGCATGCGCGCCGTAGACATCGTTGAAGATGCTGGTTTCGTGCCGATCGAGGCCGTCAGCGCCGACGAAGCAATCCAAATTCTCGAAACTCGAGATGACGTATCTCTCTTGTTCACTGATATTCAAATGCCGGGAAGTATGGATGGGCTGAAGCTGGCCTATGCGGTGCACACACGCTGGCCCCACATCAAGATCATCCTTGTGTCCGGCGAGGTTGCGGTCACGGATGCCGACAAGCCAATCGACAGCCGGTTCTTCCCGAAGCCGCTGGAAATCCAACAGATGATTCTCGAACTTCAGCAGATGGTCGGCAACGGCGCGCTGAAAGTGATGCCCTCCGTGGTCGCGGCAGACGATCCGCTGACCAAGGAGAACAAGGAACTGCGTTACCTGCTTCAGCAAGCCGGTATGGATGCCAAAGCCCTGCTTCTCAAGACCGTGCTCGATACGGAAAAGCAGCAGCTCATCATCGACGAAAACCAGCCGTTCCAGGATGCCTTGACGAGCGAAAACGACAGTCTCAAACTGGCGCTTGAGCAGGCCGGCATCGACGCCCGTGCGCTGCTCGTTCAGGCAGGCATCGACGCCGAAGAACGCAACGCTGCGGACAAATTGCAGCATCTGATCCACGCGGAGTTGCACCATCGGATCAAGAACATGCTCGCCACCGTCGGCGCCATCACCGCTCAGAGCCTTCGTACCGCGACAAGCATGGCCCACGCGAACCTGGCGATCGACGGCCGACTAGCCGCGCTTGGGCGCGCGCATGATCTACTTACTCGGGTGAGTTGGGACAATGCCACGATCGACAGCACGATTCGCAGCGCGATCGAGCCGTTCGACCAAGGCAGTGACCGCTTCACTATCTCAGGCGAAGATATTCCGATCACCTCGAGTTCGGTCATTGCCTTCGCGATGACCCTGAATGAGCTTTGCACAAACACGACGAAGTTCGGAGCGTTATCTGTCCCAGAAGGTACGGTCCGGGTTGCCTGGCAAGTGGCCAAGGACCGCCTCGTTTTTGAATGGGCTGAGTCCGGGGGGCCGGATGTCGTCGAGCCGACGCGCAAAAGCTTCGGCACGCGGATGATGACATCGCTCGGCCAGCAACTGAAGGGCAAGGTTGAACTCGCCTACAAACCCGATGGATTTGTCTACACGCTCGATGTGCCCGTCGATGCGATTGTCAGTAAATCGAGGAGCAGAGCATCGGAGGCGGGGACGCTGCCAGCTTGAAAGGGCTGGTCCCCGATCATCCGAATCAATACGATTCTTAGCCCACGGTTATCGCAGCAGACCCTAGAAAATCGTACTGCTTCAGGTTAGCTCGGGTGTGTTCTGTACTTCAATTTCGATAGGGAGCGTGATGGTGCACAAAACCCCTTCAGGCAGCAACTGTCGCTCGAACGACCCGGCGAACTGAACTCTGGCCGTGCGATCGATCAGGCGCCTGGCCTGCGTCGCGCGATTGTAGGGACTTCGCTTATAGCTTCGACCACCCGTCATCGCGACCACTCGCCCATCGGGCCGCGTCGCGACGAGTGCCGCTTCCGCGCTTCCTAGGCCGATTGAGGGCCGCGACAGACCGGCGCTGGAGCGCGGGATCGAGAGTGGTCCTCACGGTGCTTCCAGGGTAGCCATCCGGTGAAGGCCGCACTGACAGCGGTCAGTCGTTTGTCGGTTTGACGATGCGCTTTGCGGCGGCGTTGCGGCGGGCGGCGATACGGCCGAGGGCGACCTCGATCGGGAAGATGTCGAGTTCCTCGGGATCATAACCGTCGAGCCACTCGCTGATTTCGGCGTGATCGGGATGGGTGGGATCGGCTCTGGCCTCAAGCATCTCGTAGAAGCCTGGAATGCCGCCGCAGTCCTCGGGCGGACAGTCGCGTTCCCCGGCGATGAAGCGGGGATAGGCGGTGCCGGCGTCGGCGGGACGCACGTCGCTGACGGTGAGTTTGTGCTCCCAGATGTCGCCGAAGTCGTAGGTGTAATCGATCGTTGTCGCGCCGCCGGGGGCGAGCACGTCGCGCAGGCGCACCCGGTCCGCCACTTTGCGTGGGGCGGTCCCCCAATCCTCTTCCGTCGGCAGGCCGTAGGTCTGGCCATCGATGACCAGCTCCCAGAGGTGATAGTCGAGCCACCCCAACGTAACCTGGACGATATCATGCAGGACCTTGAGGGTGATCGAGGTCGGCACTTCGACCACGCGCCAGATCGGCGGATCGGTATCCTTGAGATCGATACGAAGCGTGGCGATCCGGGTGAAACTGTCGATGGCCTGGCGAGTGGGGGCGCGGCGGGCGGTCATGCTGCCTGCGATAGCATGCCGTCGCGATTGTGCCAGTTCCAGGGTAGCAGTTCCCCGGGCTGCGGATGGCGCAGGAAACATTTACACGGGTCCGTTTCGAAGAATCATTGTTGAATGCCTGCGGTTGGCGCTTCCACCGCCTTTTTTAACACAATGAACCCCATTTCAGACATTGCCTTGCCAGCGTTCGCGCGAAGGCAGACTATTGCTCGATGGGCAGAAGGTACGAAATCAAGCGGGTACGGCGCACTGCGGTAGCAGCCATGCTGCTGTGCTTGCTTGGAAGCGTTGCCAGCGCACAGGCAGCACCGGGCAGCCTGCCGGGGAGCAGTGAAGCTCAAGCGGCGAAACGCGCAGAATGGATGGCACTCTTCGATAAGGCGGTTGCGGAAATCGAGGCCGGCAGGATCGACGCTGGGGTAATATATGTTGAACAGGCCCTCCGGCTTGCCGAGCAGATCTTCGGAGCGAATGATTCCTATACGCAGGAATCAGTCAAGAGCCTTGCCCCGCTATATCTTGCCCGACACCGGTATGCGGAGGCCGAGCCATTGTATATTCGAGCGATCGCGGCAAGCGAGCGGCTGCTCGGCAAGGACCATCCCAGCACGCTGTCTTTGGCCGGTGAGCTCGCGCGCACATATCAGAGCCTAGGCAGATACGCCGACGCTGAACCACTTTATGTTCGGGCGTTAGCAGCCACGGAGCGGGTGGCAGGAAGCGATCATCAGGATACATTGACGGCGATCAACAACCTTGCTGGCATCTACGGAAGACAAGGTCGGCATGCGGATGCCGAACGGCTTTATCTGCGGGGGCTTGGGACCAGTGAACGGGTGCGGGGGAAGGATGATGTCTTTACGCTGACGTTCGTCCAGAATCTCGCGAATGTCTATGTCAGGGAAGGGAGGTATGCGGATGCCGAACCGCTTTATATGCGCGCCCTTGCGGCAAGCGAGCGCAGATCGGGTATGGAGCATGCCGATACCCTGGACTCACTCCGGGGTCTTGGCTTTCTTTATCGAAGCCAAGGTCGGTATGCGGCGGCCGAGGCACTATTGGCACGCGCACTTGCGGGGAGCGAGCGGACGCTCGGCAAGGAGCATCCCGACACTCTGGGATCGGTTGATAGTCTAGCGCAAACTTACAAATTACAGGGTCGGAATACGGAGGCCGTTCCCTTGTTTGCGCGCGTACTTGATGCGCGCGAGCGCCTGCTCGGCAAGGACCATCCCGCTACCCTGGAATCGGTCAATAATCTGGCCACCAATTACGAAGACTTGGGCCGCTACGCGGATGCCGAATCCCTCTACAAGCGCGCAGTTGCCGCGAACGAGATAGTGTTGGGCAAGGAGCATCCAAACACGTTGACTTCGGTCAACAATCTTGCGGGAAACCACGCAAGGCAAGGCCGGTATGGGGATGCAGAACTCCTGTTTGCACGAGTGCTTGAAGCGCGTGAGCGAATACTCGGCAAGGAACATCCGGCAACCTTGCGAGCCTATTCGAATCTCACAGCCAATCTACTCAGCGATCCAAGCTCGGCGAAAAGGGCGATTGGTCCGGCAAGAGCACTTGTCGCTAGGATCAGGTCGCGACGCAGTTCGGCGGACGCGTCAGCCTTTGCAAACGCGCAAAACACGCGCGAGACAAAGCGCCAAGTCGATGATTTCATTCTGTTCGTTGAACTCGCCTGGATAGCCGTCGAACGAGGCACCGAAAGCAGACGAGCAGTCCAACGCGAAGCCTTCACTGCGCTCCAGGAAGCGACTGCGAGCATGGCTGGAAAGGCGATGGGCCAAATGGCCGTCCGGCGAGCGGCCGAAGGTCAGGCCGCGGGGTTGGGCGCGCTTGTGCGGCAAAGGCAGGATTTGGCGGATCTATGGGATACAAATGCAAGCCAGTTTGGCGAGGCGGCAGCTGACGCCGGCCCCGTTGCTCTGGCGCGTCGCGCGGCTCTCACTGTCGCACGCCAGCGCATCGAGGGCGAAATGGACCGGATCGACGTGCGGCTGCGCGCGCAGTTCCCCGAGTATTTCGCACTCGTGCGGCCGGAGCCGCTCGACGTCGCCGCAACGCAGAGACTTTTGGGCCCGGATGAGGCCATACTGCTTGTGGTTCAGAACGATTTCGGCACGCACGTCATCGCGGTCAGCCGGACCGACATTAAATGGGCGCGCTCAGAGTGGACCAGCGAACAGGTTGCTGGAGCGGTAAAACGGCTGTTGTGGGACGTCGGCTCTAGTAACGGTGTTTCCGCTGAGGACTCAGCGAAATGGGAGACAGAGGGCGGTAACGGCTACCCCTATGACCGCAAGACCGCCTTTGCGCTCTACCAGCAGATTGTTGCACCGGTCGAAGCCGTGCTTGCGGGCAAACGGCAAGTTTTCGTCGCGACGGGTGGTGTTCTCACTAGCCTGCCCTTCGGGATTTTGGTGACTGAACCGCCGCAGGGGGCTGATGGCGATCCGCAAACGCTCCGCGATACGAAATGGTTTGCCGATGCCCACACGCTAGTGACGATCCCGTCGGTCCAGTCACTCCAGATGCTACGCAACGCGGCAACTGCAGCGCGTGCTCAGTCCGCGGCACCGGGCGCTGGCTTCGCTGGGTATGGCGACCCGATGCTCGATGGTCAGGCGCTGACCCGGGGTGCACGATCCGGTCGGGGTCGGTCAGCGCAATCGGTATTCCGGCCCCGAGTGAGACGGTCGGGAGCCGGGGTTGCCAATATCGACGAGCTTCGATCTTTAGCGCGGCTGCCCGGCACCGCGACCGAGCTTGAAGGCATGCGGGTGGAGCTGGGCGCCCCGATGTCCGCAGTGCATCTGCAGCAAGCCGCTACGGAAGCGGCGATCCGCTCCGCTGACCTTTCGAATGTGCACGTTCTCGCGCTTGCAACGCACGGCCTGATGGCGGGCGAATTGTCGGGCGCCGTGGAACCCGGCCTCGTTTTCACGCCGCCCGAGCAGGCCAGCGATCAGGACGACGGCTATCTAACCGCGTCCGAAGTTTCGGCGATGAAGCTCAACGCCGATTGGGTAATCCTCTCCGCATGCAACACAGCTGCTGGCGACGGGTCCGAAGGCGCACTGGGGCTTTCGGGGCTGGCGCGGGCGTTTTTCTATGCGGGTGCACGTAATCTGCTGGTGTCGCACTGGCCCGTTCGTGACGATGTCGCCGCGCGCCTGACGGTCGATACGATCCGCCGGCAGGCGGCGGACCCGAAGCTCAGTCGTGCAGAAGCGTTCCAGCAGGCGATGCGCGCGATCCGCAACGAAGCGTCACACGATTCCGCAACAGACACTTGGGCGCATCCCAACGCTTGGGCACCGTTCATTTTGATTGGCGACGGGGCGCGGTGAGGTTCAATTTGGGCCATTCCGCAAGATTGGGGATTGGGCTCACGGCAGTTTTGGAGCCGCGAGCTAGCCGTCCGTTCTGGACATCATTTTTCAATCCGACAATAAATACGGTACTGCACGCCGTCGGCGAAGTATGTGGAACTCGAACTGCGAACTTCAGCCGGTTACCTCCAGCACCATGTTGGTCGGAGTCTCTGCCGCGCGGCGGACCTGGGCAAAGCCCGCCTCCCGGCAGACTTGAGCCAGCCGTTTCTCGCCCGCCTGAGCGCCTAGTCCGAGCCCAACTTCCTGCGACAGGGAGTTGGGGGTGCAGATTGTGCACGAGGCTGCGTAAAATATCTGCCCAAGCGGGTGCATGTTCTCGGCCATCGAGTCCCCCGCCAGTGGCTCGACCAGCATGAAAGTGCCGCCAGCCGCTCGTCGACATCGAAGCAGCCCGCCTGCGCAAGGTATCGAGCGCCTCGGCCTCGATGCGGATGCGGTCCTTGAGCGCTTCAGGAACATTCGCGGGAAACGGAAAGGGTTCGAAGCAAGTGGTGTTGGTCCATGTCGGCGTTGGCCCAACTAGGCCGCCGGCAGCGAGCGCCCACGCAATATGGATTTGGCTGCTCAGAACTCCAAGAAGGTAGGCATCGTCCGACGCAACCACCCTGATCTTCTGGTCGGGCAACACGTTCGGATCGAGGAATGTGAACCAACGATGCTTTGCTGTTTCGACCGTCGCTATATAGCGACGCAGCCCGGTCAGGGCTCGGCGCATGTCGGGTCGAGGTTTCGCGTAAGCCCACCATTTATCGGCATACTGCTGAGAATCGGCGGTAACTCCTGCACGGGCTACGCGCTCGGGCTTCAGCGCATTCACCAGATGCTGATACGCCTTCATGATGCGGGGAGCAGATCAAGCGACATTGCCAAGCAACTGGGGATCGGCTGTCCAAGTTTCTACAGGGCTCTAGTCAATAAACTGCCTGTTGACACGATCACATAATGTCATGAAACATCGTCGATCTTTGTATAGGTCCTTCAAGAAGCCACCCGACAACGCTTATTAGGTACGCTACCTCAAACTGGTCAACCAGCAACGAGGTAAACGAAATGAATATACTTCGAATCAAAAATGTCGTACTCAGGCCAATGCTCGTTCTCAGCCGAGATCGAGACGATGCTATGGACATACTCGATCAGAGCTTCGGCCTGGGCATGGGCAGTCGGCTCATCACCGGCCCCGACATGGTGGACTGGAACCCAGACCACACGCGCTTCCCGGACACGTTGCGAAACTGGATCGAGAGAAGCCGGCGGGGAATCGTCTGGTCAGTGGACGCGGGCCTCAACTGGGAGATGGTCTGCACCGATCTTGGTGATCCCTGATCGGCGTGGCCGCCCGACGATGAGCGTCGCTTCGTACGGGTAGTGCTCCGAGCCATCCCGTGGCACATGGTGTCGAACTAACTAGGAGGGCATGGCTTGTCGCGGCTGACCGATCTGATTGCACAAGCGAAAGCCAAGGACGCGGCGCTGGGGCACGAATTGGAGCGCGAGTTCAAGGCGCTCTCCGCGCGCCGCGCTTTCGGGCTGAACTACGAACGGCACAAGCCAGAATCTGTCGAGCTCCCGGGTCGCTCTGTTCGAAAGGGCGATAAGGTTCGCGTTTTGCCGCCGCGCGGATCGACCGTGAAGGGCGATAAGCGGCTTTGGAAGGTTCTCGGCTTCAACGGACAGGGCGAAGTGCGGCAGGCGCGGCTTGAGCTGATCGGCGGCGAACCCCCGGAACAGCAGAGCGCCAGCATTGCCGATTTGATCGTAGTTGCCGAATTCAAGGACTACATCTATCCCGGCCTTGTCAGCACCGGCAAGGTCGAGCGCGGCGGCAACAAGCCATTTCACACCGTGATCAACGGCGAGAACTTCCATGTGCTGGAAGCGTTGACCTTCACCCATCGCGGCAAGATCGATGCCATCTACATCGATCCGCCATACAATACCGGCGCACGCGACTGGAAATACAACAACGATTATGTCGAGGGTGAGGACCTCTATCGCCACTCCAAGTGGCTGGCGATGATGGAGCGACGGTTGCTCATCGCGCGGCATTTGCTCAAACCAGAAAACTCGGTCCTGATCGTCACCATAGACGAGAAGGAATACCTCAGGCTCGGCCTGCTGATCGATCAGATTTTTCCAGATGGTCGGCTGCAAATGGTCACGTCGATCATCAACCCCCGAGCAGGTGTGGCTAGGCCAGACGCGTTCACACGTGTGGAAGAATATATATTTGTTCTTCAAATTGGCCATTCGAAGGTTGAAGCCGCGGGGCTCGCGGGCGACGAGATTTCGGAGAAAAACACTTCACCGATTTGGTTTTCTCTTATGCGAACGGGTTCTGAAAGCGCGCGTTATGACCGTCCAAATTTGTTCTATCCCATATGGGTTACGTCAGAAGGTCTGTTGCATTCAGTTGGTGAGCCGCTTCCGCTCTTGCAGTCCAAAGAGGAAGTGGACGCGCCAGAGGTCGGCTTGACTGCGATATGGCCACTTCGACCAAACGGCACGGAGAATCGCTGGCAACTAGGCGCTGACTCACTTCGAAATGCCTTATCGGACGGGACAGCGAAGCTTAACACGAACGGCGTCCGACACACTGTCAACTACCTCCGTGAGGCTGAAAAAAGAAGAATTGCGGCAGGCGAAATAGAGGTATTCGGGAAGGATGAAAGTGGGGCGCTGATCTTGTCCCATGGGGAAGGGTCGAGACGGCTTACACGACCGAAAACGGTTTGGAATAGCCCAGGTCATGACGCCGGTCTTTTCGGATCATCCCTGCTTCGATCTTTTGTCGGGAATCGGAAATTTCCATTTCCGAAAGCACTGTATGCCGTAGAAGACACTTTAAGGTTTTTCTTGGCCAATAAGCCAAGTGCCGCGGTTCTCGACTTTTTCGCCGGGTCTGGCACCACCGCGCACGCTATCATGCGCCTCAACCGACAGGATGGCGGACGACGGCAATGCATCTCAGTGACCAACAACGAGGTGGCAGCCGACGAGCATAAGCGGCTGAGAGACGAAGCCCTTCGCCCCGGCGATCCCTTGTGGGAGCAGTGGGGCATTTGCGAACACATCACCAAACCTCGGATCAAGGCAGCTATCACTGGACAGACGCCCGAAGGCGAGCCGATCAAAGGCGACTATAAGTTCACCGACGAATTCCCAATGTCGGAAGGCTTCGAGGAGAACGCCGAATTCTTCACCCTCACCTATGAAACCCCGGTCGCTGTCAGCCACAATCGAGCCTTTGCTCGCATCGCTCCGTTGCTGTGGATGCGCGCCGGAAGCGAGGGTAGGCGGATCGAGGCGTTGTCTCACGCCGGGTGGGAGGTTTCAGAAACTTATGGACTTCTCACTGAGCTAGACACCGCCGGCCCATTTGCGAACGCTGTAGCGGACGCGGAGGGGATGCGCTTGGCATATATTGTGACCGATGACGAGCGGCGGTTTCAGGCTATCGTGCGCCAACTTCCCAGCTCGGTCGAGCCGGTGCGCCTCTACGAATCCTATCTTACCAATTTCCGCTTTGCGATGGGGCGCTGATCACCATGAAGTTCACGCTCAAGGATTATCAGGAAGAGGCGGTCAAGGAGGTGCTCGACCGGCTGCGCAAGGCGCGCAAGCGGTGGCATGACGATGGCGACAAGCACGCTTTCTCTCTTTCGGCAACGACCGGGTCGGGCAAGACCGTGATGGCCGCTGCAGCCATCGAAACCCTGTTCTTTAGCAGCGACGAATATGACTTCGAACCCGATCCCGGTGCAGTGGTCATTTGGTTCAGCGACGACCCTTCGCTCAACGAACAATCCAAGTGGCGGCTGCAACAGGCTTCCGACAAGCTGACTGTTTCCGATCTGGTGACTGTCGAAAACACCTTCAGTCGCGAGAGGTTCGAGCCGGGCAAGGTCTATTTCCTCAACACGCAAAAGCTGTCCCAAAACAGCCTGCTGGTGCGTGGCCACGATGCCGATGATTCCGCCATCGAACTGGACGACCGGCAACTCCCGATCATGCCGGATGCGCGGGCGCACACGATCTACGACACGATCCGCAACACCATCGATGATCCAGAGTTGACGCTCTACCTTGTGTTGGACGAGGCCCATCGCGGGATGCGCGAACCGACAGCCCACGCGGCGACAAATCGGCAGACGCTGATCAAACAGTTGATCAATGGTCATGGCTCCGTTCCAGGAATGCCGATTGTCTGGGGCATTTCGGCGACCGTCCAACGGTTCAACGCAGCCGTCGAAGGGATGAAGGGGCACAGCACTTTGCCCGCTGTGCAAGTGGATTTGCAGAAGGTGCAGGATTCCGGGCTGATCAAGGACACGATCGATCTGGCTATCCCGACCGAAGTTGGCGACTTTGCAACGGCATTGCTCCGCCTTGGCACTCTCAAGCTTCGCGACATTTCGAAGGCTTGGGCAGACTATGCAGAGCAGCAGAAGGAGCCGCAGGCGGTCCAGCCGCTGATGGTGCTGCAAGTGCCTAACAATCCCGACGCCAATGAAATTGCGGGTTGGCTGGACGTGTTGTTCGATGCCTGGCCCGAACTGCCGCAGGATTGCCTCGCCAATGTTTTTGGCGCGCACAAGCTGGAGACCTTCGGCAAATTTGAGGTTCCATACATCTTACCCGAACGAGTCCAGCAAACCGACCAGGTGCGCATTCTGCTGGCTAAGGACGCAATCAGCACAGGTTGGGACTGCCCGCGTGCCGAAGTGATGGTTTCCTTCCGCTCAGCGACAGACAAAACCCATATCACGCAGTTGCTAGGCCGCATGGTCCGCACACCGCTGGCTCGGCGCATTCCTGGCAATGATCGGCTAAACGCGGTCGATTGCCTCTTGCCCCGCTTTAACAAGGAAGCTGTCGAAGCGGTTGTCGCTGCCTTGATGAGCGGCGGCGAGGGGGGCGACGATTTGCCTCTGCGCCGGGTGCTGATCAATCCTATCGAAGTATTGCCCAATCCAGCCCTCTCAGAGGACGTATGGGGAAAGCTGGTCGCCCTGCCGTCACAGAGCCTACCTAAGAAGCAGACGCGCCCTGTGAAGCGTCTGACGGCCCTGGCGCATGAACTTGCGGTCGATGATCTTTTGCCCGGTGCAGGCAGGAAGGCGCACGCGGCGATGCACAAGGTCTTGGACGAAGCGCAGGCGAAGTATGCTGACCGAATCAAGGAAGCGCGTGAAGCGGTCCTTACGGTTGAAGGCACTACATTGACCGCGAGCACGCAAACTCAGGCCAAGACCTTCAACGACTTTGTTCTTGCCGCTGACTATGCCGTGATCGAGGATGCCTATGCCCGCGCCGCTCGCACAATCAGCCCCGATCTGGCCCGCACCTATGCCGAGCATCTTGCCAGCAAGGATGTGGACGCTGGCGACGAAGACGAATCCCTTATCGATGCCCACGCGACGATCGCCGCAATCGGCCTGATTGGCAGCATCACGGATGAACTTGAAGCAGCAGCCGAGGCGCTGGCGGCGGAGTGGCTCCGTCAGTTCCGCGACCTCATCCGCAAGCTTCCCGACGAGCGGCAGGAAGCTTACCGAGTGATCCGAGAGATGAGCGCCGACCCGCTGGATGTCGATCTCGCCCGCCCGCATTCATCGATCCAGCCGACCACTGCAAAAGAAGTCAACGGCAAGGAATGCCCGTTGCCGCGATATGAGAGGCACTTGCTTTGCGACGGCGAAGGGAAGTTCCCGATTGCCTTCGATGCGAGTTGGGAAAAGACTGTGCTGGAAACCGAGCTGGCGCGGCAAGGCTGCGATGCATGGTATCGAAACCCGGCCCGCGCCAGTCAAGATTCGATCGGCATTGTCTATGACGACGGCGGTGAACCGAAGATCGTGCGGCCAGACTTCATCTTTTTCGCCCGTGCCGAGGACGGAAGCGTGGTCGCAAACATCGTTGATCCGCACGGTTATCATTTGGCCGATTCGCTCCCCAAGCTAAGAGGGATGGCCCGGTATGCAGAGGAGAACGCCGGACTGTTCGGCAGGATCGAAGCGGTTGCTGAGGTCGACGGGAGGTTTCGGATGCTCGATTTGACCGACCCGGAGGTTCGCAATCTAATTGCCTCCGCTTCTAGTGCCAAGTCTGCCTACTCCGGGCCATTAGGGTTAGATTACCCCACATAGTGGGAACACATGCGGTATCGGGCCGACCGGCAGATCCGGCTTTTGGGTAGCATGAAGAGAAGCCTCACGACCGGATCGCAACGACAGTAGCCGCAGCGGGTTGCGTTTGCCAAAGAAGAAAGGGATCGTCGCCCGTGAACAACGCGATTTGAAGATTTTGCCGGTCGCAGCGTGATAGCTGGACCGGCCAAGATAATCGTCGCTGAAGTCGCGAAGCGCCGCTCAGAACGCGCCGAGCGGCAAAGGGTGGCAGTTTATCGAGGGCAGCGCGAAACTCGGCGGGGGCGCATTACAATAGACTCCAACGCGGGTCGGGCGTAGTCTCTGCGAGCTTCCTTCAAGGAGGATGAGATGCGCTATCTTCTCGTCATCGCCGCCGCAGCCGGACTCGTAGGAACGGCTTCTTGGGGTCAGACCGCGCCCGGTGCCACCACAGCCGCAGCGGGCGTCCAATGTACCAGACTGAATGCTAACGGCAGGGCCTCCCCTGAGGCAGTCCTGACGGTCAACGTCAACGGTCAGGATGTAGGCACCTTTGACGGCGGCGTTTATTCCAATCTCGAAGATTTCATGGCGCCGGGTCCAAACACGATCAAACTGACGTTTTCCGGTCCGGGCGATCGGATGGTGAATGGAGAGTTGCGCTGCTTGCGACCGGGCCAGGCCAGCTCGCGTAATAGGATATTGACGCTAACGCCAACCGCCAACCGGCTGACTGCGCAGGCTCAGGTCAACTACGTTCCCCGGTAGGCTTGGGTCGTGATTATCAAGTGACCCGCGACCTAGAGCTATGGGCCTGCGCGCTGGCGATCGAGCGCGAGCATGGCGAAGGCGCGTTTCTGCATGCAGCGATGGAGATCGATCGCATGGATGCAGAGGGCGAGCGGGAAGCTGCGGGCGTGTGGCGGGAAGTGCTGAAGCGGGTTGAGGCGCTGAAAGGTCATAGCGGACAATGCGATTCGCGCGTGGCACACTGAGGAAAGCGGGACGGGGGGGTTTATCAAAGACGACGAAGCTGGGGCGCGAGCATCGATGGCGCCGGTCGGTAGGCTCCCGAAACTTGGCTATGCGTCCGTTCAGGCTGGATTACCACCGAGAAGCGAACCCCGACCACGCCTTGGCTATCGACCCAGACAACCTCTCCCGCCACCCAGCCAATGTTGCGGAGATCAATCTCGACGTGGGTCCCTGGGAACAGGCTGACTTCCAGTCTTGCTTTGAGCCCGGTGGAAGAGATGTCCTTGATCGATAGAGGGTGTTCAAGGGTCGATCCGCGCACCCTCATATTGGCCCGCATGAAGACGCGAGACCGCTTGGCAACGCGGCATTCGTTGGCTTCAGCACCTCCATCGACATTTTTCATGATGCACAGGGCAGACATGAAAGTGGTCTAACACGAAGTTGGTTAGCTCCCGCTTCAGCCTCGGTCAGTAAATATACGGAGGTCAGCGGCACGCGGCGCCATGTCGCACACATGTTGCACGGAATTGCCGAAGGGCTAATGCAAAGCGCGGAACAGGGCGGGAAACCGTGCAACACGGATGCAACATGGCCTAAGGTCGGTCTGGGCAATCCGCCCGCCATGAACCGCGCAATTCTGGGCTAGACGATGGTAGCGGAGGAGGGACTTGAACCCCCGACACGCGGATTATGATTCCGCTGCTCTAACCAGCTGAGCTACTCCGCCCCAAGGGCCGCCTTCGCGCTTTGGCGCGGCAAGGCGCGGCTCTTAGTGCGGCCGATGCGGGCGGTCAACCGGGACCCCCGCGAAAGGGCCAGGTTCCGGCATCCGCCCACGACCCGCCGAGGTAGCGGTGGAGTTCGAGACCGGCGAAGGTGAAAGCGCGGGGCTGGAAGTTTCTCGCGAGCTCGGCCTGAAGTGCCTTGGCTTCCGCTCCCGATACCTTGTTCTGAACTGTGACGTGGAGCTTGCGTCGACCGCCGTCCTGCGCGGTCAGCACGCCGTGGAGGCTTTCGACCATGTCGGCGTGGAGCGCCGTTAGCGCCGGGCTGTCGATCGAGAACGCGGTGCCGCCGCCCAGCGGCATCAGCCCGGTGATCTTCGCCTGAGGAGGTGGCACGGCACTGTGCCTGGCCAGCAGACGCCTCACCTCGTCCTCGACGCTGGGCGGCAGCGAGTTGAACAGAGTTACGTGCGCGCGAACCTTGTTGCGTGCGGGCGGGAAGTGCGCGCGGCGCAGCCCATCCGCCCAGGCGAAGATGTCGGGCGGAAGCTGCGCGGTGACCAGCAGCGGCGCACCCGATCGCAGCAGGCCATCTCGAGAGTGGTTTTCGTCCAGGCCAGGCATCGTCTTGGCCAACCTTTGCAGGACGCGCGGGGTCCCGGCAAGCGGCCCGGGAGGGACCTCGCGAACCGATCCGGGGATGACCAGGGTCACCACAAGTTGGTGCTAGAGTTCGCCCCGCGCCCTGCGCAACGCGAACCACTTCGCCACGTTGGCGTTGTGCTCGGCCAAGGTGTTGGCGAAGACGTGGCCGCCGGTGCCGTCGGCGACCATGTACAGCGCTTCGGTCTGCTCCGGGTTGAGCACGGCTTCGATCGAGGCCTTGCCCGGATTGGTGATCGGTCCCTTGGGCAGACCGGTCATCGAATATGTGTTGTAGTCGTTGATCGCGGCAATCTCGGACTGGCGGATGCGGCGGCCGAGCGGCTTGCCGCGGGTGATCGGATAGATGATCGTCGGATCGGCCTGGAGCAGCATCCCGGTGCGCAGGCGGTTTGAATAGAGCCCTGCGACCATTCGCCGTTCGCTGGGCTTGCCGGTTTCCTTCTCGACGATGGAGGCCAACGTCAGCGCTTCCTGCGGGGTCTTCACCACCAGGTTGGGCGCGCGTTTGGCCCAGGCCTCGGCGAGGACCTTGCGCATCGCCGCCTGCATCCGCGCGACGACCTTGGCGCGCGCCTCGCCGCGCTCAAAATCGTAACTGTCGGGGAGCAATGTGCCATCGTCGGGCACCGGGATCGACCCGGTCAGCAGCGGCTGCGCCATCAGCCGGTCCCAGACCATGATCGAGGGCATTCCTTCGGGCACCGCAACGAAGCGGCGCAGGACCTTGCCGGACTGGAGCGTTTCGAGGATCGTTGCGTTGCTGGCCTGCGCAGGCAGCAGGAATTCGCCCGCCTTGATCGGGGCCGATCCTCCAAGGATCCTCGCGCGGGTCAGGAACGCGCTGGCCGAACCGATCGCCCGTTCGCGTTCGAGCTTGGCGGCGACGCTGGTCAGCGTCGAGCCGTCAGGCACGACGAACGCGGTTTCCTTGTCGAGCGGCCCCGCGCCGTACCATCCGCGCAGCCACAATCCCACTGCGAGGAGGGCCACCAAAGCAATGGCGACCGCGAATTTGGTTCGAACGGACATTCCGGTTCGGACTGGATCAGCCCTCGACACGCCGCATGATCAGGCTGGCGTTGGTCCCGCCGAACCCGAACGAATTGTTGAGTACCGCACGAACCTCACGCTTTTTCGCCACGTGCGGCACCAGATCGACGCCTTCACAGCTATCGCTGGGGTTGTCGAGGTTGAGCGTGGGCGGGACGATCTGGTCGCGCAGCGCGAGGATGCAGAAAATCGCCTCGACCGCGCCCGCGCCGCCCAGCAGGTGGCCGATTGCCGACTTGGTGCTGCTCATCGAGACGTTGGCGATCGCATCGCCGAACAGACGGCGGACCGCGCCCAACTCGAGCTCGTCACCCAGCGGGGTCGAAGTGCCGTGGGCGTTGATGTAATCGATGTCGTCGACGCTTAGCCCGGACTTCTTGAGCGCCATCTGCATCGAGCGGAACGCGCCCGAGCCTTCGGGATGCGGCGCTGTGACGTGGTAAGCGTCGCCCGAAAGCCCATAGCCAATCACTTCGGCATAGATCTTCGCGCCGCGCGCCTTGGCGTGCTCGTATTCCTCGAGCACCACCACGCCCGCACCCTCGCCCATCACGAACCCGTCGCGATCCTTGTCGTAGGGGCGGCTGGCCTTCTCCGGCTGATCGTTGAACGCGGTGGACAGCGCGCGCGCCTGGGCGAAGCCGGCGATGCCGATCGGGCAGATCGTCGCTTCGGCCCCACCGGCGAGCATGATGTCGGCATCGTCGTCGCGGATCATCCGCGCCGCGTCGCCGATCGAGTGCGCGCCGGTCGAGCAGGCGGTGACCACCGCGTGGTTGGGACCCATCAGCCCGTACTTGATCGAGACCTGGCCCGAGATCAGGTTGATCAGGCGGCCGTGGACGAAGTGGGGCGAAACCCGGCCCGGGCCTTTTTCGTGGAGCACCAGCGATTCGCTCTCGATCCCCGGTAGTCCACCTATCCCCGACCCGATCGAGCAGCCCGCGCGCAGCTTCTGCGCTTCGGTCATCTCGGACAGCCCGGCGTCCTCGATCGCCTGGCCCGCGGCATCGATCCCGAACACGATGAACGGATCGACCTGGCGCTGGACCTTGTGATCGACGCGCTTGTTGGCATCGAAGCCGTATTCGTGATCGGCCGGTTTCACCTCGCAGGCGATCCGGCACTTGTAGTCGGCGGCGTCGAAGCGGGTGATCGGCCCCGCGCCGCTTTTCCCGGCGAGGATGTTCGCCCACACGGTTTCGACGTCCGCCCCCAGGGGGGTGACGAGGCCCAGTCCGGTTACGACCACACGGCGCATGCGCTTCTCCAGATAACAACAGGCTCAAACCCGTGGGGGCTGAGCCTGTCGAAGCTCTCACGCACCCCTAGACAGGCTCGGGGTGAGCGGAGGTAAGGTTGACCGGGCTTCAGCCCTTGTTGTCGTCGATGTACTTGATCGCGTCCGACACGGTGCCGATCTTCTCGGCCGCATCGTCTGGGATCTCGACGCCGAATTCCTCTTCGAAGGCCATGACCAGCTCGACGATGTCGAGGCTGTCGGCGCCCAGGTCGTCGATGAAGCTCGCGTCCTCGGTCACCTTGTCGGCTTCGACGCCGAGGTGTTCGACAACGATCTTCTTAACGCGGTCCGCGGTGTCGCTCATGCAATTGCCCTTCGCGAGTGAGTGGGGGATGGAATTTCAGCTTTCGCCCTAATGAACGGATGAATGGCTGGCAAGTGCCCGGCTTCAGGGCTTCGCTTGCTCGACCAACCGGATCTGCAATTCGCGCAACTGTTTGGGCGTGACCGGGGCGGGTGCGTTCATCATCAGGTCTTCGGCCTTCTGGGTCATCGGGAAGACGATCACCTCGCGGATGTTGGGCTCGTCGGCGAGGAGCATGACGATACGGTCAACCCCTGGCGCGGAGCCGCCGTGCGGCGGCGCGCCGAACTTGAAAGCGTTGATCATGCCGGAAAAATCGGCGTCGACCTGTTCGCGGGTGTACCCGGCGATTTCAAACGCTTTGTACATGATGTCGGGGCGGTGGTTGCGGATCGCGCCCGACGACAGTTCGACCCCGTTGCAGACGATGTCGTACTGCCAGGCGAGAATATCGAGCGGGTCCTTGCTCTCCAGCGCTTCCAGTTCGCCCTGCGGCATCGAGAACGGATTGTGGCTGAAGTCGACCTTCTTGGCCTCTTCGTCGTATTCGAACATCGGGAAATCGACGATCCAGCACAGCCGGAACGCGTCTTCCTCGATCAGCTTGAGGCTTTCCGCCGTCCGCGTACGCGCCAGACCGGCCAGCTTGGTCGCCTGCCCTTCCTTGCCCGCGGCGAAGAACACCCCGTCCTCCGGGCCCAGCCCCAGCGCCGCGACCAGCGCCGCGGTTGGCGCTTCGCCGTGGTTCTTGGCAATCGGCCCCGCGGGAACGCCTTCCTTGATGTTGATGTAGCCCAGCCCCGCATGGCCCTCGCCACGCGCCCACTCGTTCATCTCGTCGAAGAATTTTCGAGACAGCTTGCCTGCACCGGGTGCCGGGATTGCTCGCACGACCCCGCCTTTGCTGGCAATGCGGTCGAACAGCCCGAAGCCCGAGCCCTTGAAGTGGTCGGTCACATCGGTGACCGTCAGCGGATTGCGCAAATCGGGCTTGTCGCTGCCGTACCTGAGCATCGCTTCGCGGTAGGGAATCCGCGGGAACGCGCCCTGGGTCACGGTGCGGCCCTTGCCGAACTCGTCGAACACACCGCCCAGCACCGGCTCGATCGCGGCGAAAACATCGTCCTGGGTGACGAAGCTCATCTCGAAGTCGAGCTGGTAGAATTCGCCGGGCGAGCGGTCCGCGCGCGCGTCTTCGTCGCGGAAGCACGGGGCGATCTGGAAGTACTTGTCGAAGCCAGCGACCATCAGCAGCTGCTTGAACATCTGCGGCGCCTGCGGCAGCGCGTAGAATTTGCCCGGGTGAATTCGCGATGGAACCAGATAATCGCGCGCGCCCTCAGGCGACGATGCGGTCAGGATCGGGGTCTGGAACTCGGTAAAACCCTGCTCGATCATCCGCCGCCGCAGGCTCGCAATCACCGCCGAGCGCAGCATCATGTTGGCGTGGACTTTCTCGCGCCGCAGGTCGAGGTAGCGGTACTTGAGGCGGATGTCCTCGGGATAGTCCTGCTCGCCCGCCACCGGCATCGGCAGCTCCTCGGCCGCGGAGCGAACTTCGACCTCTGCCGCGCGGACCTCGATCTCGCCAGTCGGGAGGTTGGCGTTCACCGTATCCGCGGTGCGGGCGACGACTTTGCCCGTCACCGTCACCACGCTCTCCACGCGCAGCCGCTCGAGCACGGCGAACGCGGGGCTGTCGGTATCGACCACGATCTGGGTCAGCCCGAAGTGGTCGCGCAGATCGACGAACAGCAACCCGCCGTGGTCGCGCTTGCGGTGGACCCAGCCCGAAAGCCGCGCCTGGGCGCCGACGTCTGCGCGGCGCAGGGCGGCGCACGTGTGGCTGCGATAGGGATGCATCGAAACTCTTTCCAAACGGCTGCGCATCATGCAGGGGAAGCCGGCGCTAACAGGGGAAGCGGTCCGCTTTGTCAAGCGACCGGAGATGGCCCCCGCCGCACCGAAAGCCGCATCGAAACGGGCATGAAGATACATCCACTGATCACCACAACAGCCGCGCTCGAAGACCTTTGCGCGCGGCTGGCGAAGTCCGAGTTCGTCACCGTGGACACCGAGTTCATGCGCGAGAACACATTCTGGCCCGAGTTGTGCCTGGTCCAGATCGCCGATTCCGAGGAGGCCGCGGCGATCGACCCGCTGGCCCCGGGGATCGACCTCGGCCCCTTGCTGAAACTGTTGGTCGACAACGAGGACGTTCTCAAGGTCTTCCACGCGGCCGGGCAGGACGTCGAGATCATCTTCAACCTGACCCAGAAGACCCCGCACCCGATCTTCGACACCCAGATCGCCTCGATGGCGATCAGCCAGTCCGAACAGATAGGCTATTCCAACCTCGTCGAATCGTGGCTGGGGCTGAATATCGACAAGGGCGCGCGGTTTACCGACTGGTCGCGCCGCCCGCTGAGCGAACGCCAGATAGAATACGCGATCGGCGACGTCACCCACCTGGCCAAGATCTTCCCGCGGATGCTCAAGCGGCTGATCAAGACGGGCCGTGGCGAGTGGCTCGACGCCGAGATGGACAAACTCGCCGACCCGGCCAACTACAAGAGCGACCCCGACAACATGTGGCAGCGCATCCGCGCGCCCAGCCGCAACCCCGCAGTGCTTGGTCGACTGCGCGCACTTGCCGCCTGGCGCGAGGTCGAGGCGATGGACAAGAACATCCCGCGCGGGCGGATCGCGCGCGACGAGACGCTGGCCGACATCGCAGGGCACCCGCCGCAGCAGCAGGCCGACTTGGCCAAAGTCCGCGGGCTCTCCGCCGGGTGGCGCGACAACGAGATCGGACGGCGGATGATAGCCGCGCTCGATGGCGCCAGACCGTTGACCGAGGACGAGATCCCGCCCCGCGCCGCCCGCGGCGCGCCACTGGGCAAGGAGGGCGCGCTGGTCGCCGACTTGCTCAAGCTGCTGCTTAAGATCCGCTGCCGCGAGGCCGACATTGCCGCGCGCCTGCTCGCCCGCAGTGACGATCTCGAGGCGCTCGCATCGGGCCAGCGCAAGGGCCTCGCAATCCTTGAAGGCTGGCGCTGGGAGGTGTTCGGCAAGGACGCGCTCGAACTGGTCGAAGGCAAGACCGCGTTCGCGGTGGTTGCGGGCAGGCTCAAGATGGCGCACATCGACGACATCGGCGGGAGCGGCGATGCGGTGGCGCATGTGGGGTGATCGTCGCCCGTGACCGCCTACCTCCCCACCCTGAAGCAGCTCCAGTACCTCGTCGCGCTGCACGAGCGAGGCCATTTCGGCCGCGCTGCGGAAAGCTGCTTTGTTTCGCAATCGACCCTGTCGGCAAGCCTGCGCGAACTCGAATCGCTGCTCGGAGTGATGCTGGTCGAGCGCACCCGGCGGGTCGTGCGCTTCACCCCGTTAGGCGATCAGGTGGTGGCCAAGGCGCACCTCGTACTCCGCGCAGCCGAAGAGCTGGCCCAGTTGGTCGAGGCGAGCGCGCAGCCGCTATCGGGCGAACTGCGGATGAGCGTAATCCCGACCATAGCGCCATTCCTGCTTCCGCGCATCCTGCCGCAGCTGCGCAAGGAACGTCCGCAGTTGAAACTTTACCTGCGCGAAGAGCCTAGCGCGGCAGCAATCGAATCGCTGCACCAGGGCCGCGCCGACTGCGTCGTGCTGGCGCTGCCGTTTGCGACCGGCGAGGTGGAGGCCGAGCACTTGTTTGACGATCGCCTGCTGGTCGCCTTTCCCAAGGACGATCCGCGCGATCCGCCCGCAGAGATCCCGCCCTCGCTGATCGACGAGAGCCGGTTGATGCTGCTCGAAGACGGCCACTGCCTCAAGGATCACGCGCTTTCCGCGTGCAACCGGCCCGAACTGCGGGCGAACGCGACGATGATCGGCACCTCGCTGCACACGCTGGTGCAGATGGTCGACAACGGCCTGGGCCTGACGATCCTGCCCGAGATGGCGGTAACCGCAGGCATCCTCCACCATACCCAGATCACCGCGCGACCTCTTCAGTCCGCCGCGGCGAGCCGGGCGATCACGCTGGTGTGGCGCAAGAACAGTCCGCGCACCGACGACTTCCGCCTGCTGGCGGCGAAGCTGCGAGTCGGCTGAGCAGCTCCGCCGCCGCGGGGTTCAGAGCCCGAAGCGGTCGGCGTTCATGACCTTGGTCCAGGCCTTGACGAAGTCCTTGACGAACTTCTGCTCGTGGCCCTTCTCGGCATAGACTTCAGCGACCGCGCGGAGCTCAGAATTCGACCCGAAGATCAGGTCGGTCCGGCTCGCGCGCCAGGTCTCGCCGCCGATCGAACGGTCGGTGGCGACGAACTCTTCTTCATTGCTGCCATCGACCGCCTTCCACACACTGGTCATATCCAGCAGGTGGACGAAGAAGTCGTTGGTCAACTGGCCCGAACGCTTGGTGAAGTGGCCGTGACCACGCTCGCCGTGGTTGGCGCCGAGCACGCGCAGCCCGCCGATCAGCACCGTCAGCTCAGGCACCGACAGGCCGAGTAGCGCGGCGCGGTCGAGCATCAGCTCCTCGGTCTTCACCGACAGCTTTTTGGGCAGGTAGTTGCGGAACGCGTCGGCCTGCGGTTCGAGCCAGTCAAAGCTTTCGGCGTCGGTTTGGTCTTCGGTGGCATCGCCGCGCCCGCCGGTAAAGGGGACGGGGACGGTAAAGCCGGTGTCCTTCATCGCCTTTTCCAAGCCGACGACACCGCCCAGAACGATCGCATCGGCCATCGACAGGTTGCCGCGCAAGCCGTCGAGCGTGCTCAGCACTTTGGCCAGTTCGGCCGGCTCGTTGACGTCCCAGTCCTTCTGCGGCGCCAGGCGGATGCGTGCGCCGTTGGCCCCACCGCGGTGGTCGCTCTTGCGGTAGGTGCTGGCCGAAGCCCAGGCGGTCTTGACCAGCTGGCTGACGGTCAGCCCGCTTGCCGCGATCTTGTCCTTCACTGCCTGCACCTCGGCATCCGAGGGTTTGGTCCCGGCAGGGACCGGATCCTGCCAGATCAGGTCTTCGGCGGGGACTTCGGGCCCGAGGTAGCGGACCTTCGGCCCCATATCGCGGTGGCACAGTTTGAACCAGGCGCGCGCGAAGGCGTCCTTGAAGGCCTCATGGTCGTTGCGGAACTTCTCCGAGATGACCCGGAACTCGGGATCCATCTTGAGCGCCATGTCGGCGGTGGTCATCATCGTCGGGACCTTGACGCTGGGATCCCACGCCGCCGGAGCCATGTCCTCGGGCTTCTGGTTGATCGGCTGCCACTGCTGCGCACCGGCGGGCGAGTGGACCAGCTCGTACTCGTAATCGAGCAGCAGGCGGAAATAGTTCTCCGACCACGAGGTCGGGGTGTTGACCCACGAACCCTCGATCCCGCTGGTCACGGCGTGCTGGCCGATACCGCCGCTTTCGTGGCTGCTGACCCAGCCGAAACCGAGCGAGGCGAGATCGCCGCCGGCCGGAGCCTTGCCCAGCAGCGAGGCGTCGCCGTTGCCATGCGCCTTGCCAAACGTGTGCCCACCCGCGGTCAGCGCGACGGTCTCTTCCGAGTTCATCGCCATGCGCAGGAAGGTCGCCTTCATGTCGCGCGCCGAAAGCAGCGGATCGGGGTTGCCGCCCGGCCCTTCGGGATTGACGTAGATCAGACCCATCTGGATCGCGGCGAGCGGCCCGTCGAGCTCCTCCAGACCACGCTCGGGATCGATGCGGGTCTGGACGCCTTCGTTGACCCACTTGTCCTCGCTACCCCAGTAGATGTCCTTCTCGGGCTCGTAGACGTCGGCGCGGCCGCCGCCGAAGCCGAACACCGGGCCGCCCATCGATTCAATCCCGACGTTGCCGGCCAGGATGAACAGATCGGCCCAGCTGATGTTCTGGCCGTATTTCTGCTTGATCGGCCACAGCAGCCGGCGGGCCTTGTCGAGGTTGCCGTTGTCGGGCCACGAATTGAGCGGAGCAAAGCGCTGCTGGCCGCTGTTGGCGCCGCCGCGCCCATCGCCGGTGCGATAGGTCCCTGCGGCGTGCCACGCCATGCGGATGAAGAACGGTCCGTAATGGCCGTAGTCGGCCGGCCACCACGGCTGGCTGTCGGTCATCAGCGCGGTGAGATCGGCCTTGAGCGCAGTGTAGTCGAGCGTGTTGAACGCCGTGGCATAGTCGAAATCGTCGCCCATCGGGTTGGACGCGCCGTTCGGTGACAAGACGTCGACCGCCAGGGCATCGGGCCACCAGTCGCGATTGGTGCGGCCCAGCAGCGCGCGCACGCCGCCGTCCTTGCCCACCGGGCAACCACCATCCATCGATCCTGTTACGGCGTCCATCATCCTGCTCCTTTAAAAAGCGGTTCTGCGGGCAATCATAGGCCGCGCAAGGGATTGGCAAAAACGATTATCATTGGTCAGGAACATTGAAAAAAGCGATTGCCATAGATCGATGCGTCGACCCCTTCGGCCACCCGCCTCAATCCATATGCTTTAAACCCACCCGCAGATAGTCCCACCCGGTTATCACTGTCAGCACCGCCGCCGCCCACAGCGTGGTCAGGCCCAAGGTGTGCGGCACGTTGGCTTCGATCCCGAACACCCAGACGTTCCACCGCGGCAGCGCGTTGCCCAGGATCAATGCGCCCAGGCAGACCAGCTGGAAGGTGGTCTTCCACTTGGCGAGGCGGCTGACCGGGATCGAAATTTGCAGGCCCCCGAGGAACTCGCGCAGGCCCGAGACCGCGATCTCGCGGATCAGGATCACGAGGCCCGCGATCACGTGCATGTCGCCCACGTAGGGACCGCGCAATACTCCTTGCGCGGCAAGGACCAGGATCACCGCGGCGATCATGATCTTGTCGGCGATCGGATCGAGGAACTGGCCGAGTCGGCTGACCTGGCCGCTGGCGCGCGCCAGGTAACCGTCGAAATAATCGGTGATGCCCATCAGGCAGTACATCGCGAACGCCAGGCCATAGCCCAGCTCCCAGTCGGGCCACCACAGCAGGAAAGCGAGCAGCGGCACCGCCACGATCCGGGAAAGGGTCAGCACGTTGGGCAGAGTCAGCATCCGTCCACGCGGCTCGGCTTCGGAAGCCTGCGCGGCCTTGCCGCCAAATGTCTTGTCCGCGCCCGCCATGGCGCTAGACAGTGGCCCCGAACGCGGATGCTGGCAAGGATCGCATGACCACTTCGACGCATCTCGTCCATTCGCGACGCTTCCTGCCCCTGTTCGTCACCCAGCTGCTCGGCGCTTTCAACGACAACCTCTACAAGAACGCGATGGTGCTGTTCGTGGTGTACAGCATCTACAATTCCGAAGAGGCCGAGGCGCAGTTCAGCGCACTGGCCAGCGGGCTGTTCATCCTGCCGTTCTTCGTGCTTTCCGCGCTCGCCGGTCAGCTTGCCGACATGCGCGACAAGGCGCGGATCATCCGCATCGTCAAGGCTTGCGAGATCGGCATCATGGTGGTCGGTGCGGCGGGGCTGCTGCTGGCCTGGCGGGGCGGCGCTGCCAGCGAGCTGGCGATCCCGCTGATGCTGGTCGCGCTGTTCGCGATGGGCGTGCATTCGACCTTCTTTGGCCCGATCAAGTACGCGATCCTCCCCCAGCACCTGCACCCGAGCGAGGTGCTGGCGGGAACCGGCCTGGTCGAGGCGGGAACCTATATCGCGATCCTGGGCGGAACGATCCTGGCCGGCTGGATCCCGGTCGAGTGGGCCGCGGCGGGCGTGGTGGCAACCGCGGTGGTGGGCTATCTGGTCAGCCGCCAGGTACCCGATGCGCCTCCACTCAGTCCGGTCGAGCCGCTTGATTTCCATCTCGTCCGCTCGTCGGTGCGGCTGGTGGCGAACACGCTCCACGACCGTCGGGTCTTCCTGGCGATCATGGCGATCAGCTTTTTCTGGACGATCGGCGCGGTGCTCTTCATCCAGTTCCCTCCGCTGGCGAAGAACGTGCTGGAGGCCAGCAAGGAAGTCGCCAGCCTGTTCTTGGTGGTATTCTCGATCGGCGTGGCGATCGGCTCGATGTCGATCAACGCGATGCTCAAAGGGCGAGTCTCGGCCCGATTCTCGACCGGGTCGGTGATCCTGATGGCCGGGTTCGTGGTCGCCTTCTACACGGTGTGTCGGGCCTGGAGCGGGCATCCAGGTGACGGCCTGCTCGATGTCGCGCAGTTCCTACAGCAGCCTTTGGCAGTCGCCCTGCTGCTCTCGCTGCTCGGAATTGCGGTGACCGGGGGGATGTTCGTGGTGCCGCTCTATGCCTTTCTGACGACTTTCGTCGACAAATCGCAGACCGCACGGACGATCGCCGCCAACAACATCGTCAATTCGGGGGCGATGGTGGTCGGATCGCTGCTCGCGGTGGGTTTATCGGCGGCGGGTATCTCGATCGTCGACCAGCTGCTGCTCAGCGCGGGGATGTGCCTGGTTTCGGCGTGGCTGGCGCAGAAACTGTTCCAGGCCGAGAAGCGCGGGTCTCCGGCCTCGATCTGAACGGTCAGGCGATGAACGCGCTGACCGCCAAAAAACACGCGCAATAGGCCATCATGAACTCGCGCGCGTCCTGAGCGGTAATCCCCGCCTGGCGTGAAGCGCGCTTGAGGGCGATGAAGCGCAGCCGGGCGCGGAAGGTGTGCGGCTCGCTGGGGCGGATCATGGTCGGGGTCCAATTCATGAGCCCGAGGCTAAAGCGGCGAGAGAAGTCTTAACAGCGCGTTCACCATGTTTGGCCGGGTCCGTAGCAAGATGGGACAGCCGCTGCCGCAAAGCAAAAGGGCCGCCCGGCGGGGGCGGCCCTTTGCAAAGGTCAGGTTTGGCGGACGATCAGATATCGTCGCCGAGCTGGCCTTTGATCTCGCCTTTGGCCCGCTGGGCTTCGCCCTTGCGTTCCTGTCGCTTGCCATCCTGGTCGAGGCCCGAACCTTCTTGCGCCATCGCCTGCTTGGTGTTGCCGATCGCTTCGTTGGTGAGGCCCTTGGCCTTGTCTTTCATCTCGCCCATGGTGTGCGACTCCTTGGTTTCTGGCGCAGGGGTATTTACGCCTTCTTGCCAAAGAGATACGCGTCAGCGGGTCAGCTTGTTCCCGCCGACTAGGTGCGGCTCATCGCAATTATCCGGTCCCACTCGTCCGGACGCACAGGGGCCACGGACAGACGCGACTGGCGCAGCATTTCCATCGCCGCAAGCGCGGGCGTCGCCTTGATTTCCTTGAGCGAGATCGGCCGCTTGAGCTTTTTCTGGGGCTTGACCTTCACCGCGGCCCACTTGCCTGAGGGATCGCTTGGGTCGGTCAGCCCCGGCTGGCTGATCTTCATGATCCCGACGATCTCGAGCCCGATATTCGAGTGATAGAAGAAGGCCTCGTCGCCCTTCTTCATCGCCTGCAGGTGGAGCTTGGCGGCGTGGTTGCGCACCCCGTCCCATGTCCCCTCGCCCTCGGCGACGAGGTCGTCCCACGAATAGACGTCGGGCTCCGACTTCATCAGCCAATAGCTTTTGGTCATGAATTTGCTCTCCGATCGCGCTAGGGCTGATCCATAGACAGCCTTTACGGACGATTCCATGGACCTCGCCACTCTCCCGGTACTGTCTCTCGCCGACGCACCCGATACCCTCGCGCGCGAGCTGGGTGACAGCTTTCGCACATTCGGCTTCGCCATGGTCAGGGACCACGGCCTCGACGCCGCGCTTGTCGCCCGCGCCTGGGACCTGACCGCACAGTTCTTCGCTTTGCCCGAAGCCGAGAAGCGCAGCTACCTGATACCCGGCCAGAGCGGGGCGCGCGGCTATACCGCGTTCGGGACCGAGATTGCCAAGGGCGCCAAGGCGCACGATCTCAAGGAGTTCTGGCACGTTGGGCGCGATCTCCCACCAGGACATCCGCTGAGCGATTCGATGCCGCCCAATGCTTGGCCGGCGCGGCCCGAAGGGTTTCGCGAGACGTTCGAGGCGCTATATGCCGATCTCGACCGCATCGGCGCGACGATCCTGTCCCGCATCGCGGTGTGGCTGGGGCTCGACGCGCACTGGTTCGATCCCGCGATCGCCGACGGCAACTCGGTGCTGCGCCTGCTCCACTATCCGCCGGTGCCGCACATCGAGGGCGGGGCGATCCGCGCGGGGGCGCATGAGGACATCAACCTCATCACTTTGCTGCTCGGCGCCGAGGAAGCCGGGCTCGAGCTGCTGACGCGAGAGGGAAAATGGCTCGCGGTCGACCCGCCGGAGGGCGCGTTGGTGATCAATATCGGCGACATGCTCCAGCGGCTGACCAACAACGTCCTCCCCTCGACCACGCACCGGGTGCGTAATCCCGAAGGCGAACGCTCGCGTCACAGCCGCTATTCGATGCCGTTCTTCCTCCACTTGCGCAGCGATTTTCCCTTCGTGACACTGCCGCAGTGCGTCACTCCTGAACGTCCGGACCGCTACCCCGTGTCGATAACCGCGGACGATTATCTGCAGGAGCGGCTGCGCGAAATCGGGCTCAAGGCCTGAAGCGCAAGGTTATTTCCTATTTCTGCCCCACCTGTGTAAGGGCCGGGCCAAATCCACCGACAGAGACCCATCGATGACCGCATACAAAGCTCCCACTTTCGCCGACCGCCAGGCCGCTGCCGCCGCAGCGCGCGACAAGGCGCTGGCCAAGCTCAAAGCCAAGCCCCCGCTCGACCCCGAACTGGTCGCCGAGCGCAAGGCTGCGGCCGAGCGCAAAGCCGCTGCGGCCGAAGAAAAGCGACTCGCGAAAATTGCCGAGCGTGAAGCGGCCAAGGTCGAAGCCGCACAGCGAGCCGCCGAAGCAGCGGCGGCCGCCGAGGCGTCGAAGAAGCCGGAATTGACCGAAGAGGAAAAGAAGGCCGAGCGCGACGCGCGCTATGCGGCAAGGAAGGCGCGCAAGAAGCGGTAGGCTGCTTACCGCCCTCCAAACAGCTGCCGACCCGCCAGGTCGAGCATGATCTCTTCGCTCCCCCCGCCGATCGCGTTGACCCGCACCTCGCGGTAGATTCGTTCGACCTTGCTGCCGGTGATGTAGCTCGCCCCGCCGAGGATTTGCGCAGCCTCGCGCGCAACGGCTTCGAGCATCCGCGTCGCCTGGACCTTGAGCATTGCGAAATCGGCCGGCCGGTCGCGGCCTTCCTTGACCTGCCAGGCGCATAGATCGACCCACGCCTGGGTCGCCTCGATCTGGCGTTCCATGTCGGCCAGCTTGATCCGGATCGACTGGTGGCCGACCAGCGGCTTGCCGAAAGTCTCGCGGTTCTGCGCCCACTCCGCCGCCTCGGCCATCGCGACGCGGGCCTGAGCGCAACAGCCCATCGCCATGCCGAGCCGCTCGGAATTGAAGTTGCGCATGATCCCGATGAACCCGCCGTTTTCAGGCCCAATCAGGTTGGCGGCAGGAACGCGCACCCCGTCGAAGTGGATCGCCGCGGTATCGGAACAGCGCCAGCCCATCTTGTCGAGCCGGGTGCGCGAAACGCCGGGCGCCTCCATCTCGATCAGCAGCAGCGAGATCCCGCCGGCGCCCGATCCGCCGGTCCGCACTGCGCATGTCAGCCAATCGGCGCGCATTCCACTAGTGATGAACATCTTGCCGCCATCGACGATGTAATCGTCACCCTCTCGCCGCGCGGTGGTTCGCAGATTGGCCACGTCCGAGCCGCCGCCGGCCTCGGTGATCCCCAGCGCGATGATCTTGTCGCCCGCGAGCACCGGCGGAGCGACGCGGCGCTTCAGTTCTTCCGAACCCAGCGCGAGGATCGGCGGCAGGCCGATCCCGTGGGTCATCAACGAAGCCCCCAGCCCGCCCGCGCCGACCGCGGCGAGCTCCTCGGTCAGGACCAGCCCGTGGAAGATGTCGAAGCCCGCGCTGTGCCCGCCGTACTCCTCGGGATAGCGCAGCCCGAGGATACCGGCTCCGGCGGCCTTGCGGTGAAGTTCGCGCGGCAGCTCGCCCTCCGCCTCCCAGCGATCGATGTTTGGCGCGATTTCGCGCTCGACGAACCGGCGCACGCTCATCGCCAACGCCTCGTGGGTTTCGTCGTAGAACGGCGAGCGTGCGCGCCACTGGTCGAATGCGGTCATCGGACAAGGCTGGAAGGCGCATGACCTACCGTCAAGCCCCTTGCCCGCTCATCCCGAGTGAAGTCGAGGGATGCCGTACGACGCCCGAGCCTTAGCGCGACGTGTCTCGACTTCGCTCGATATGAGCCGGTTTGGGTAGTGGTTTTGCTTGCAGTCAGCTTGGCGCGGATAAACAGCCGCCCCCGCGCGTTGTCGCGGTAAGCAGCAAAGCGGGTCGCAGCCGATGTATGCAGCGCAGCAGAACAGGACGGTGTCCGCCCTCGCCTCGACCGCGGTCGTCGCGGGGATGGGGGCGATGCTGCTGTGGGGCTTGCAGGCGGGGCGGGTGGCAGAAGTCGCGGCGCAATCGCTGGTCGCGCTGAACATCGCGCCGCCGCGGCCAACCCCCAGCCCAACACCACCCCCGCCGCCCTCCAAGAAGTCCGCGCCCAAGGGCGATCCGGGTCAGCGTAACCTCAAGAACAAGGCGACCCAGATCGTCGCGGTCAAGCCGCCGATCGTGCTCCTCAAGCCCCCCCCGGTGGTGGTCGCGACCACCCCGGCCAACACCGGCAACGCAACCCAGTCGGGGATGTCCGACCGTCCCGGCCCCGGCCAGGGTGCAGGAAATTACGGCGACGGGCTGGGCGGAGGCGGCGACGGGGGTGACGGCGACGGCGTCGCCGAAACCGGGCCGCGCAAGATCCGTGGCCGCCTTTCGTTCGATGACTTGCCCGACGACGCGCTGCTTCCCGGCCAGGAAGCAAAAGTCGAAGTGCGTTACACGGTGGAAGTCAATGGCCGGACTACCGGCTGCCGTCCGGTCCGCTCAAGCGGATTTCCGCGGATCGATTCGCTCGCCTGCCGCCTGATCGAGCGCCGCTATGTGTTCCGCCCCGCGCTCAACCGCGCCGGTCGCCCGGTGCGGTCGATCGTGGAGGAGAACCACACCTGGGTCCTCGACGAGGAGATGATGCGGCGGCGATGAAGGTCGCAATGACAGCTATTTTCTGGCGGGGCTCCCGCGCATGGCGCGCCTGACCCGCTCGACAGGTTCCACGATGAAAGAAACATTGTGAAAGGCCTCGCTGGCGATAGCGTCGGCGACCGCGCGGGCATCTATGCCATTGGCTCCGAAGACGATGATTCTCGTGTTGTGATCGTCCATCGGCAGACGTCCGTCATCCTTGGCGGCTTTCATGATGCCCTGATCCTTACCGGGTCGCAGGCCGGACACCGGAATGTTTCGCGCGCCTTCAATCGTGCCGCGCGCGAAATCCGTCGCCTCGCGCGTGTCGATCCACACCGCGGTCTTGTCGGTGCCGATGTAGGGCAAGGCAATGAGTTCGGTCTGCATTGCGGAACCGGCCAGCGCCCGCCAGCCGGGCGAGCCGATCTGGTAGCGGCGCACGCTGCCGTATCCCGCCTCGAGCAGTTCGGCGGCGAGCCGCTTCGACTTTCCGCAAAACGGACCGTTGCAGTACAGGACGATGGGCTGCCGCTTGTCGCCACCAAGCAGGCGCGCGACTTCGGCGACATCGGAGATATAAAGGTGCGCCGGTCGGCCCGGCTGGGGAGCGACGTTCACCGCGCCCGGAACGTGGCTGACCGCAAACTCCATCGGTGGGCGGGCGTCCAACAATGTCGCGGAGTTGGCTGCTAGGATCTGCCTCAATTCGGTGGTGGATACGTCTGCCGTCTTCTGGTCGGCTTCAACCAGCGTTGCGTCGAAGACGCTTTGCGAGAAAGCGGCAGTTGCCGATATCAGGGCAAAGGCGGCAATAAGCCTCGCTACGTTCCTCATCGAAAGCCTCCGTCAAAATACCCACGCAATCCCTATTCCGCGCTCTCCACCGGCATCACGTTGTACTTTCGCACCTCGGCCTGGTTGAGGCAGTAGCGGGTCGACTTGTTCGCGCCGCTGGCCACTGCCTGCTGCTTGTACATCACGTCGGTAAGCAGCTTGCGGCTGATCCCCATGCGGATCAGAAAGTCGTTGTCCTGGCTGGCGAGCATTGCGCTCGCTTGCTCGATCTCGCCGATCAGCTCGATCGTTTCCTGGGTGCCTTCGCCGACCGAAAGGTCGATCACGTCGCGGTCCTGGGTGTGGGTGAACATGTGCACCATGAACACCCCGCCGGGTTCGACATAGCGGCGGTCGCCACCCATGAAGATGAAGTTGCAGCTGGAAAAGCAGGTCCACCCGGCAGGAATCCGCGTGGCCATGCCCGGAAAGTTGCGAACCACCCGGCCCGCGGCATTGCCCGCCTCGGCATCGCCGCCGCGCGACTTGAGCCAGATCTCCTCGACCTTGTCGTCCTTCTCGATCGCCGCCTTGAGCCGGGTCGGAACCGTGTCCTCGACTACCCCTTCGAGGATCAGAACGTGCTTGCCGTCCTTCACCGCGGGGGTGATCGTCATGATCTTGAGCGGCCCCCAGTCGGGCTGGCCCGGGCAGGTGGGATTGTCGGGATCGGGGCCCGCGGCTTTCGCTGCTTGCTGGGCGGGCGCCGCGGCGACGGTGGCGAGGGCGGCGAGCGCCAGCAAGGTGCAACCCTTGGCTTTCATCGATCAGGCCATCAACGCATAGCGCGCCTGACCGGGCGCCTTGCACATCCGCTTGTTGGCGGTGGTCTCCTCACCGGCGACGATGACAACGTCGCTGACCGTGATGCACTGCGAAGCCGAGGCGATCTGCTTGCCCTTGCCCTCACCCTTGCCAGCGCCTTTGCTGGCGCTGGCCCCGCCGGCTGATGCCGAGGCCTGTTCGACCGCAACGATCGTCGACTTGCCCTTCACGTCCTTGCGGCTCGCCGAGGTCCATTCGGCGGTCTGGCCGACCGACACCTCGCCCGTCGCATCGTCGCCGCGGGTTACCGCCAGTGTCGCGTCGGCGGCCTGTTTCTGCTCCTTCTCGTCAAGCTTGCAGGCGATCGCGTTGGTCAGGATGGAGGCGAATTCGGGTACGGGCACGAAGCTGGCGAACCGTCCGGCGGCACGACCGGCCACCGCGCCTGCCATGCCCCCAAGGATCGAAGCGCCGACGCTCTTCTTCTTGCCTTCGGAGCACCCGTTCGCGGTGGTTTCCGTCGAACTCTTCTTGCTGCCGAAGCTGAACCCGCCGAACTGCGCCTGCGCAGGCAGCGCGCAGACTAGCGAAAGCGCCGCGGAGCCGAGCGCAACGCTGCGAACGATGAGCGAAAGTGCGGTCACTTGAATATCCCGATGCTGGCCGTGGCGAAAATCGCCAGGCACGTTGCTCTATCGGGAAAAAATACGCCCCGCTGTGACTTAGGTCAATCGCGGTAAGGCGGGGATTCGATGGTGGAGCCTAGCGGGATCGAACCGCTGACCTCCTGCATGCCATGCAGGCGCTCTCCCAGCTGAGCTAAGGCCCCGTGCCATCGATGCCGCGCCCTGGGGTGGCGCGCGGAAGCGGCCTCATATTGCCGGGGGCCGGGCGGCGCAAGCCGGAAAGTTCAATTCCCCAACGGATCGATCGCCTCGCCAACCCAGGCGTTGACGATCCCGCCATCGATCGGGATCGTGGTGCCCACGACATAGTCACCCGCGCGGCTGGCGAGGTAGATCGCGCCGCCGGCCATGTCCTCGGCTACGCCGATCCGGCGCGCGGGGATGCCCCTGGCCGAACCTTCGGGGTTCTTGGCCGCTGCCTGGTTCATCTCGCTGGGGAACGCGCCGGGGGCGATGCCGCTGACCACGATGTTGTCCTTGATCAGCCGCGCCGCCATCCGCTTGGTCAGGTGGATCAGCGCCGCCTTCGAGGCCTGGTACGAGTAAGTGTCCCATGGGTTGGGACGCAGCCCGTCGATCGACGAGACATTGATCACCTTGGCCGGGTGCCCGGGGCTGGCCGCTGCCTTGAGCAGGCCATGGAGCTTCTGGGTCAGGAAGAACGGGGTCTTGACGTTGAGGTCCATGACCTTGTTCCAGCCCTTCTCGGGAAACTCCTCGAAAGTGTTGCCCCACGCCACTCCGGCGTTGTTGATCAGGATATCGAGGCGGCTTTCGCGCCGGGCGATCTCGGCGGCGAGTTCCTCGATCCCCTCCATCCGGCTGATGTCGCCGGGCAGGCCGACGACCTTGTCGCCGAACTCGGCGGCGGTTTCCTCGACCACCTGCGCCTTGCGCGCGGTGATATAGACGCGTTCGCACCCGGCAGCGACGAAGCCCTCGACGAACATCTTACCGATCCCGCGGCTGCCCCCGGTGATGAGCGCGATCTTGCCTTCGAGGCTGAAGAGCGAATTGAGGTCCATGGTCGTTCCTTCAGTAGCCGCTGAGTTCGGCGACGCGCTGCGTGTGGTAGAACGCATCGCCCATGAATTCGGCCAGCGCGCGGTCGCGTTTCATGTAAAGGCCGATGTCGTATTCGTCGGTCATGCCGATCCCGCCGTGCATCTGCACCCCCTCGCGCACCGCCAGCCCGGCGACTTTGCCCGCCTTGGCCTTGGCCACCGAGACCATGATCTGCGCGCGCTGTGAAATCGCGCCCTCGTCATTGGCGTCGAGCAACTGCTGCGCCTTGATCACCGCGGCGCGGGCAATCTCGAGTTCGGAATAGAGATGCGCGGCGCGGTGCTGGAGCGCCTGGAACTCGCCGATCAGTTTTCCGAACTGCTTGCGCTGCTTGAGATAGTCGACGGTCATATCCATCGCTCCGCCGGCGACCCCGGCCTGCTCGGCCGCGGCTCCGGCGCGGCCCGCGGCGAGCACACGGCCAAGCAGCTCGCGCCCGCCATCGACATCGCCGATCACCGCCCCGCCATCAAGCTCGACGGCGTCGAACTTGACGTGGCTGGCCATCGAGCTGTCGACGAGCCGGACGTTGTCGTGGCTGACGCCCGATGCATCCTTCGGGACCGCGAAAAGCGTGATCCCGGCATCGTCGTCGTCCGCCCCCGAAGTTCGCGCGGCGACGATCAGCACGTCGGCCGAAGCGCCGTGGACAACGAAGTCCTTGGCCCCCGACAGGCGGAAGCCGTTGCCGGCCTTCTCGGCGCGGCAGGCGATGCGTTCGGGGCGGTGCTTGGCGCCTTCGTCGATCGCCATTGCCGCGACGGTCTGGCCCGCAACGATCCCCGGCAGCCAGCGCCCGCGGACATCGTCAGACCCGCCTGCCAGCGCGGTGGTGGCCATGACCGAAGTGGTCAGGAACGGCGACGGAGTGAGGTTGCGCCCGATCTGTTCGAGCACGATCCCCGCCTCGGTATGGCCCATCCCCAGCCCGCCGTCGGCCTCGGCGACCAGCATTCCGGTCAGTCCCATCTCGGCGAAGCGGCGCCACAAGTCGTGGCCGAAGCCGTCCTGGCAGTTCTCGTCGCGCCAGCGGCGGAGCTGCTTCTTGATCGCGCCTTCATCCGCAATGAACCCGGTGACGGTCTCGGCGAGCATCGCCTGGTCGTCGGTGTGGTAGAGTGGCATTCTGAACTCCCAACTTCGTCGTCCCGGAACTCGATTAACGCTCAAGAGACCCCTGGCAGTTCCAGAATCCGCTTGGCGATCACGTTGAGCATCACCTCGCTGGTCCCGCCTTCGATCGAGTTGGCCTTGGTCCGCAACCAGTTGCGCGCCTTGGACCCGCCGTCAGAACCCTCGCTGTCCCATTCGAGCGCGGCGCTGCCGCCGCTGGCCATGACCAGCTCGTGGCGGCGCTTGTTGAGCTCGGTCCCCGCGTATTTCATCATGTTCGACTTGGCCGGGTGGCCCTTGCCGACCTTGACCTCGTCCATGAACTTCTCGCCCATCGCGGCATAGGCCAATGCATCGACGTCGAATTGGGCAAGCTCGGCGCGCAGGATCGGGTCGACCCCGCCGCTCATGCGGTTCATCGCCGCACCGATCGCCGCGGTGCGATCCCCCCCGCCCGCGCCCGAGATCATCTCCCGTTCGTGCCCCAGCAGGTACTTGGCGACATCCCAGCCGCGGTTGAGCGGCCCGACGATCTGGTCCTTGGGAACCTTCACGTTGTCGAAGAACGTCTCGCAGAACGGCGAGTTGCCGCTGATCAGCAGGATCGGCTTGGTGCTCACCCCGGGGCTCTGCATGTCGAACAGCAGGAAGCTGATGCCCTGGTACTTGTCGGCCTTGTCGGTGCGGACCAGGCAGAAGATCCAGTCCGCCTTGTCAGCATAGCTGGTCCAGATCTTCTGGCCGTTGACCACCCAGTGGTCGCCCTTGTCCTCGCCATAGGTCTGCAAACTGACGAGGTCCGAGCCGCTGCCCGGTTCCGAATAGCCCTGGCACCAGCGGATTTCGCCGCGGGCGATCTGGTTGAGGTAGTGGCGCTTCTGCTCTTCGCTGCCGAACTTGAGCAACGCCGGGCCGAGCATCCAGATGCCGAAGCTCGACAGCGGAATCCGCGCGCCGATCTTGGCCATTTCCTCGCGCCAGACTTTGGCCTCGGCTGCGCTCATTCCCGCGCCGCCGTACTCCTTGGGCCAATCGGGCACGGTATAGCCCTTCGCAGCGCAGCTTTCGAGCCACTGGCGCTGGGCGTCGTTCTTGAACTTGAACTCGCGCCCTCCCCAGCAGACGTCGTCCTCGGTGCGCACCGGCTCGCGCATCTCGGGGGGGCAATTCGCGTCGAGCCAGGCGCGGATTTCGGCCCGGAAGGCTTCGAGGTCGGACATGGGAGGCTCCTCTCTTTAACCGTGTGATTAAGGCGATTCGCCACCCAAGTGCAAGCCATACGGCCTCGTCGATCCGCTCGCCCGCCCTGCCGTAGCGTCAACCCATGCAGCGTTGACGGTTTTAATCGCGCGCCTAAGGTCCGGGCCAGACAAGAGGCAGGAGAGGCCCATGCGATTCACCGGAAAGACGGTCGTCATCACGGGTGCCGCATCGGGCATCGGCAAGGCGGCTGTCCAGCTTTTCGCGGGCCAAGGCGCCACGGTCTATGCCGCGGACATCGACACCGCAGGGGGCGAAGCGCTGGTCGCAAGTTCCAACGGCGACATCCGGTTCCAGCACTGTGACGTTTGCTCCACCGAAGACATCAAGGCGCTGATGGACCGCGCCGCGGCTGAGACCGGCGGGATCGACGTGGTCTTCAACAACGCCGGCGCGGGTGGTGCAATGGCCCCGATCGACGAGATCGAGCCCGACGACTGGGACCGCACGTTCCACCTGTTGCTGCGCTCGGTCGCGTTCGGCATCCGCTACGCCGTGCCGCACATGATCGGCAGGCCCGGGGCGGCGATCGTCAACACCAGCAGCGTCGCAGCGGTCGGGCCGGGGTATTCGCCCACCGCCTATGCCGTGGCCAAGGCCGGGGTCCTCCACCTGACCAAATGCGCCGCGACCGACCTTGCCAGGCATGGCATCCGGGTCAACGCGATCCAGCCGGGCTTCATCAACACCAGCATCTTCACCGCGAGCTTCGAGATGCCCGAGGAGGTGGTCGCAACCGCCAAGGCGATGATCGCGCAAATGTCGACGAACGCACAGCCCGTTGCGCGCGGAGGTCAGCCGGAAGATATCGCCAATTCCGTGGCCTTCCTGTGCAGCGAGGCGGCCGGGTTCATGACCGGAGCCTCGCTGGTCGTGGATGGCGGTATTACCCTGGGTCCGCGTCATGCCTGGGACCCGGAAGCACCCGGGCTGTTCGACGCGATCCGCGCGATGGCCGAGGCCGCCGGCGTGACGATGCCGGTGAATATCTGATGGGTGCTGCAACGTGATCCCCGCGGCCGGCAAGCTGCCAACCCGCCTCAAGATCTTTCACGGCCTCGGCTCGGTCGCCTACGGGGTCAAGGACAACGGATTCTCGACCTTTCTGCTGATTTTCTACAGCCAGGTCGTCGGGCTCGACGCCAAGCTGGTCAGTCTCGCGCTGATGGTCGCGCTGCTCGCCGACGCGTTCGTCGATCCGATTATCGGCCATATGTCCGACCGTACCTACACCCGCTGGGGCCGGCGCCACCCATGGCTTTATCTCGCCCCGTTGCCGCTCGCCGCCTCGTGGATGCTGCTGTGGTCGCCGCCCGCCGATCACACCTACATTTTTCTGTACCTGGTGGTCGTAGCGATCCTCGTCCGCACGCTGGTGTCGTGCTGCGAGGTTCCTTCGTTCTCGCTCGTCGCCGAACTGACCACCGATTATGACGAGCGCACCGCGCTTGTCCGCTTGCGCTACCTGTTCGGCTGGGCGGGCGGATTGACCGTGTTCTTCCTCGCCAATGCCGTGTTCCTGCGCAAGGACGCGACGCACGAATTCGGTCAGCTCAATCCCGATGGCTATTGGCTCTACGGGCTGACCGGGGCGGTGATCATGGCTGCGTCGGTGCTCATCTCCGCGATCGGCCAGCATTCGCGCATGGCGCACCTACCTGCCGCCAAGCCTGCACCAAGCTCGCCGATCAATGCGTTGCGCGAAGTGAAGGAATCGCTGCGCCACCCGGCGGCGCTGATCCTGCTTGGCGCCTCGCTGATCGCGATTTCGAGCATGCAGATGACGTTCACCATCTCCAACTTCCTCTACCTCTACGTCTGGCAGTTTTCGGAGTACGCTTTCGCGCTGCTTCCATGGCTGCTGATGGCCGGGGTGGTGGTGTCGTTCGTCCTGGTTCAACCGTTGCATCGCCGCTTCGGCAAGCGCCTGACCGCTATCATCTGTGGGATCATCTCCCTGGTGCTCTGGATCACGCCGTTTGCCCTGCGCCTTGCCCGGGTCTGGCCGGAGGAAGGAACGACCCAGTCTACAAGCCTGCTGCTGTGCTTTATGCTGCTTGCCAATATCAATGCAGTCATGGTCATGGTTTCGGCCCAATCGATGCTGGCCGACGTAGTCGAAGCTTCGCAGATGAAAACCGGTCGCCGCACCGAAGGGGTCTTCGCCGCCGGCTGGATGTTCGTTCAGAAGTGCGGGACCGCAGTGGGCATCGGCGCCACGGGTCTGCTGGTGAGTCTTGCGGGACTAGAATCCAGGGCCGTCCCCGGCCAGGTTGCGACGGCGGTGATCGATCGGCTTACGATCGCCTATTGCGTTCTGGTCATCCTCGCCGCGATTGCATCGACGCTGATCTTCGCCCGTTTCCCGATCACCCGCGCCGATCACGAAGCGCGCGTCGCAGCGCTCGATGCAGCCGCAAAAATCGACCGCGATGCCGAAGGTGTCCATCCATGAGTTTTCCTGCCGCAAGCACCCGCGCACTTAACCGTCCGCTTAAATCAGAGGTTGGCGCACCGCAGCGCGTCTGCCACTACATCCGTCAGACGAGACTCGAAAGAAGGACTTCGCCATGAATTTCGAACCCACCGAGCGCCAGGTCTATTGGCGGGATCGCGTCCGCCAGTTCATCGAGAACCACGTCCGCCCGCGGATGCCCGATTATTACAAGCAGCAGGCCGAGGGCGAGCGCTGGAAGGTGCTGCCGGTGGTCGAGGAGGAAAAGGCGCGGGCCAAGGCGCAGGGCATCTGGAACCTGTTCATGCCCCCGCAGGCGGGCCGCGCCCACGTCGACGACACGTTCGAGTTCGACGGCCCGGGCCTGACCAACCTCGAATATGCGCTGTGCGCCGAGGAAATGGGCCGCTGCGGAATGGCCAGCGAAGCTTTCAACTGCTCCGCGCCCGACACGGGCAACATGGAAGTGTTCCACCGCTACGGCACGCGCGAGCAGAAGGACAAGTGGCTCAAACCGCTGATGGAAGGCGAAATCCGCTCTGCCTTCCTGATGACCGAGCCTGCGGTCGCATCGTCCGACGCAACCAACATCGAATGCTCGATCAAGCGCGACGGCGACGAATATGTCATCAACGGGCGCAAGTGGTGGTCGTCGGGTGCGGGCGATCCTCGCTGCAAGATCGCGATCGTCATGGGCAAGACCGATTTCGAGGCCAAACGCCATGCCCAGCAATCGATGGTGCTGATGGAGCTCGATAGTCCGGGCGTCGAGATCGTCCGTCACCTGCCGGTGTTCGGCTATGACGATGCTCCGCACGGACACATGGAAATCCAGCTTACCGATGTCCGCATTCCGGCCAGCAACATGCTGCTCGGTGAAGGCCGTGGGTTTGAAATTGCGCAAGGCCGGCTTGGGCCGGGACGCATTCACCACTGCATGCGCACCGTCGGGGTGGCCGAGGAAGCGCTCGCCAAGATGGCCAAGCGGCTCCAGTCGCGCGTCGCCTTCGGCAAAACGATCGCGGAACAGAGCGTTTGGGAAGAGCGCGTAGCCCGCGCCCGGATCGACATCGAAATGACCCGGTTGCTGTGTCTCAAGGCTGCGGACATGATGGACAAGGTCGGCAACAAATCGGCCGCCGGCGAGATCGCGATGATCAAGGTCCAGGCGCCCAACATGGCGCTGCGGATCATCGACGACGCGATCCAGGCGCACGGCGCGGGGGGTGTCTCGGAGGATTACGGCCTCGCCTCGGCCTGGGCGCACCAGCGCACGCTGCGGCTTGCCGACGGCCCCGACGAAGTCCACGCCCGCGCCATCGCCCGGATCGAGTTCGCCCGCCACGCGCCCAAGCCGGGCAACGACGGGGCGACCTTCAGCTCAGGGGATGTCGGGGTTTCGCGTTGAGCTGAAAGAAAACAGTCCGCTCGTGTCGAGCGAAGTCGAGACACGTCGCGCTTTGGTCCACCCATCGCGCAACATCCCTCGACTCCGCTCGATATGAGCGGGGCATGGGAGTTTGATACGTGACCAAAGCCGCCATCCTCGAAGCCCCCGGCCAGCCGCTCGTCATCGACGAGATCCGAATCGACAACCCCGGCCCGCATGAGGTGCTGATCCGCACCGCCGCCTGCGGCCTGTGCCATTCGGACTTGCACTTCATCGAGGGGACCTATCCCCACCCACTCCCCGCGATCCCCGGCCACGAGGCCGCGGGGATCGTCGAGAAAGTCGGCAGCGAGGTCCGTACGGTCAGGCCGGGAGACGCGGTGGTGACATGCCTGTCTGCGTTCTGCGGACACTGCGAGTTCTGCGTCACGGGCCGGATGGCGCTGTGCATGGGCGGCGACACCCGCCGTGCACCAGGAGCAGCCCCGCGCATCACGCGCTCTGCGGACGGCAGCCCTGTCAATCAGATGCTCAACCTTTCGGCCTTTGCCGAAATGATGCTGGTCCACGAGCACGCCTGCGTGCGGATCAACCCCGAGATGCCGCTCGATCGCGCCGCGGTGATCGGCTGCGCGGTGACCACCGGCGCGGGCACGATCTTCAACGCCTGCAAAGTCACCCCTGGCGAAACCGTCGCCGTGGTCGGTTGCGGCGGGGTCGGCCTCGCCACGATCAACGCCGCCAAGATTGCGGGCGCCGGCCGGATCATCGCCTGCGACCCGATCCCCGAAAAGCGCGCATTGGCGATGAAATTGGGCGCGACCGACACGATCGATGCGCTGGCCAACGATGCTGCGGCAAACATCGTCGAGATGACCGGCGGCGGGGTCGATCACGCGATCGAGGCGGTCGGACGCCCCGCTTCGGCGGCGCTCGCGGTCGCTTCGCTGCGTCGCGGCGGCACCGCCACGATCCTGGGGATGATGCCGCTGACCGAGAAGGTCGGGCTCTCCGCGATGGACTTGCTCTCGGGCAAGAAGCTCCAGGGCGCGATCATGGGGATGAACCACTTCCCGGTCGATCTGCCGCGGCTGGTCGAGTTCTACCTGCGCGGGCTGCTCGATCTCGATTCGATCATCGCCGAGCGCATCCCGCTCAGTCAAATCAACGAGGGCTTCGAGACGATGAAGAAAGGCGATTCCGCGCGCAGCGTGATCGTGTTCGATCAGTGACGGACGCGAGAGCCGCAATCGACGCCGAGACCGCCTTCGTCGGCACCGTCGCGCCCGAGGGCGCGGACAAGCTCGACACGGCGAAGCTGACCGCTTGGATGGACGCCAACGTCGAGGGCTTTCGCGGCCCGATCGAGGTGTCCAAGTTCAAGGGCGGCCAGTCGAACCCGACCTACCGGATCGACAGCCCCTCGGGCCGCTACGTCCTGCGGCGCAAGCCTTTCGGGCTGCTGCTGCCTTCGGCGCACGCGGTCGATCGGGAATACAAGGTCCAGGCGGGGCTCTACTCCACGGGCTTTCCTGTCGCGCGCCAGTATGGGCTTTGCACCGACGACAGTGTGGTTGGTTCGTGGTTCTATATCATGGGGATGGTCGATGGCCGCACGATCTGGGACGGGTCGATGCCCAGCGCCGATCCCGCGCAGCGCCGCGCGACCTACTTCGCGATGATCGATACCCTCGCCCGGCTTCACAACACCGATGTCGCCGCCGCGGGGCTTGGGGATTACGGCAGGCCGGGCAACTACTTCGGCCGTCAGGTCGATCGCTGGACCAAGCAGTACAAGCTGGCCGAGACCGAGACGATGCCAGAGATGGAGCGGCTGATCGCCTGGCTCCCCGCGACGCTGCCCGAACAGACCCGGACCAGCGTGGTCCACGGCGATTACCGCATCGACAACATGATCTATGCGCCCCAGAATTCAGATGGCGATCGTCCTGAGGTTTTGGCGGTGCTCGACTGGGAGCTGTCGACGCTCGGCGATCCGCTGGCGGATTTTACGTATGTCGCGATGGCCTGGGTGACCGAGAACGGAGGGCGATCGGGCGTGATGGATTTGGACCGCAAGGCACTCGGCATTCCCGAACTGGACGAGGTGGTCGAGCGATATTGCGCGGCAACGGCGCGCGAGGGTGTGCCCGACCTGAACTGGTACTTCGCCTACAACTTCTTCCGCCTCGCCGGAATCATGCAAGGCATCAAGAAGCGGGTGATCGACGGGACGGCCTCGTCGTCGCACGCCAAGGCGATGAGCGAGCGGGTCCTGCCGCTGGCCGAGCGCGCGTGGGAATTTGCGGTGAAGGCGGGGGCTTAGGTCAGAACCCCCGGCCCCACTTCACCGCCACGCCCTTGTCGTCCGGCAGGCTGGAGAAATGCCCGGGATCCTTGCGGTAGAACACGCTCGCCGCGGCATCGCCGCTCCACAGCTCGCCGCGCCAGGCCAGTTCGCCGGTCAGTTCGCGCCCGCTGGGGGTCAGCGCATAAGTGCTGCTGGCGAACGTCGGGCTGAGCGTGGCGTAATCGTAATCGACTGGCAGGTTTAACCGCACCCCGCCCCTTTCGACCCGCAGCGGCTGGGCGATCCTGAACCCGAGCCGATCGGTCGCCGCGAACACGCCGAGCTTCTCGAGGTCGATTGCAAAAGCCTGGCTCAGCAGCCGCCCGCCGGTGATCGCGCCGCCGCCTTGCGGCATGGTATAGCCGCCGCGCCAGCGCACCCCCAGCCGCAGGTCCGGACGCAGGCTCCACCCCGTCCGCGCATCGAGGAACGCGCTGTCGGCACCGCCGCGGCCCAGCGCATCGTGGAATTTTGCGCCTAGCACGGTCCGCTCCTCGCGCAGCCACGACGCGCCGAGCGCGGCGTCGATTCCACCCCAGCGGCGGTCGAGAGCCAGCCCGACGCGCTGCATCCGCTCGGCCTCCCGGCGCAGCCGCAGCTCGCCCACAAAACGCTCGGGTGCGGTCAGCGCGGCTCCCGTCTCGGCGCTCAGCGTCAGCCCGAACCCGCCGACCATCTGGCGCAGGGCGACCGCCGACCTCTCACCGGCTAGAAACCCGAGATCATCGCCCGGCGCCCCGGCCACGAAGAACGCGGGTGCCCGCGCGCCCTGCATCTGCGCGACCAGCCCATCTGCGCTCTGGCGGAAGCCGAATGCCAGTTGCCGCCCCGGCGCAATCCGCGCGGTCAGGCTGGCGGCGAGCACGCGCGCCTGCTCGGCATCGGCATGCCCGAGGCGCAGCGGCGCTATCGCCGTGGCACCGCGGCGGCCATCGATGGTGAAGCCCAGCGCCAGCCGGTCGGTGCCCGCCGCCAGATAGCGCGATTGCCCCGCCAGCGCGTTGGTCAGCCGCGGCTGGACTTGCGCATCGCGCAGTTGATTGGCGAAATCGATCGCATAGGCGCGCGAGTAGCCGTCGAGAATCACCGCCCCCAGCTTGCCCTGGCTGCCCGCGTCGCCCATCGCGCCCGAAGTGACGACCATGGTGTCGCCCAGCGGCACCACTGCGCTCGATCCAGCCAGCGTCGCCGCACCCTGCGGGGCAAAGGCGTTGGCGATGTCGAGGATCCCGCGGCCATAGATCGGGTCGGTCCCCGTCGCCCCGCCGTCGCGCGCGGTGCGCAGCAGCAGGTCGACGATCTGCTGTCCGCTAAGGTTGGGAAACGCCTGCGCCACCAGCGCCACCGCGCCGACGATCTGCGGGGTCGAGAAGCTGGTTCCGCTGACCACGGTGACGAACTGCTGGCCGTTGCGCGTGGTGATCCTGATCTGGCCATTCTCGTAAACGCAACACACCTCTTCGCCCAGTCCGTTGAGGTAGACGTTGGCGAAGCTGCCCGCCTTGTTCGCAAACGCCGAGATCGTCCCCGCCGAGTTGACCGACCCGGCGATGATCACGTTTCCGCTGCCCGCGCTGGCGGTGCTCGAGGCGAAGGGATCGGGCTCGTTGCGGTTGATCGCGGGGTCGGTCGAATCGCCGTTGTTCCCCGCCGCGACGACGACCACCACCCCCGCCGAAGCCGCGCGGGCGATCGCGGCGCGCAGGGTAGCATTGATGTTCGATCCGCCGATCGACAGGTTGATTACCCGCGCCCCGGCATCGATCGCGCGATTGATCCCCGCAGCGATCGAATCGTCGGTGAACTTGCAGCCCGCCGATTGGGCGCAAGTACCCGGCGAGTCGGTCCGCAGCACCTGGATCGTCGCGTCGAAGGCGATCCCCAGGATGCCGCTGTTGTTGCGCGCCGCCGCCGCAATCAGCGCGATCTGGGTGCCATGGCCGTCCTCTGCCGCAACCGTCCGGCTCCCCGCGACGTCGGCCGAGGCGGACGAGATGCGCCCCGCGAACTCCGGGTTGTTGAGATCGATCCCGGTGTCGACGATCGCCAGCGTCACGCCTCGCCCGGTTGCGCCCGATTGCCACGCCGGGAGCACGCGGTGGAACGAGGGGCCGTCCGACATGCGAAACTCGGCGGTATCGAACGACGATGTGGGAGCAGGGGTTGGCGTAGGCGAGGGGGCGGGCGAAGGCGACGGCGTCGGCGTGGGAACCGGTGACGGCGTCGGCGTCGGGGCCGGAGCTGGCGCTGGGGCGGGGACCGGTGCCGGAGCGGGGTTCGAGATCAGCGGACCACCACCCCCGCCTCCGCATCCGGCGAGCAGCGCGACGATCGCGCACAGCCCCCCCAACGACAGGGTCAGGCGACTGGATCGAACTGGCGTCGGCATTGGATGGCTTGCTCCTAAGTCGGCCTGACGAACCCATAGGAAGAGGACTCTGGCCCATGGCTGAACCACCTTGCGGGCACTGTCAAAGCAACGCTTGCGTCGCGGCCTTGCTCCCGGCCGGGCGGCCCGCTAGGCCGCGCGCGCAAACAGGAGGCCCACAATGCACGACCAACTCGCCGCCGCGATCGAGAGCGCCTGGGAAGCGCGCGACAGCGTCACCCCCGGCAGCAGCGACGTGCGAACGGCGGTCGAGCAGGCTCTCGAACTGCTCGACAGCGGCCAGGGACGCGTCGCCGAGCCCGCCAGTGATTCTGAAGGGGGCAAGGGCGGCTGGACCGTCAACCAGTGGCTCAAGAAGGCGGTGCTGCTGTCGTTCCGGCTCAACGACAACGCGGTGATGGACTACGGCTCGGCGGGCGCGCCGTCGTTCGACAAAGTGCCCCTGAAATTTACCGGCTGGGACGAGGCGCGCTTCCGCGCGGCCGGAATTCGTGCCGTCCCCGGGGCGATCGTGCGCCGCGGCGCGCATGTCGGGCGCAACGTCGTGCTGATGCCCAGCTTCGTCAACATCGGCGCCAACGTGGGCGACGGGACGATGATCGATACCTGGGCCTCGGTCGGTTCGTGCGCGCAAGTGGGCAGGAACTGCCACATCTCGGCGGGGACCGGGATTGGCGGGGTGCTCGAGCCGATGCAGGCCAATCCCACGATCATCGGCGACAACTGCTTCATCGGCGCGCGCTCGGAAATCGTCGAAGGGGTGATCGTGGGCGAAGGGTGCGTGGTGGCGATGGGGGTGTTCATCACCGCGACCAGCAAGATCGTTTATCGCGAAACCGGCGAAGTCATCACCGGGCACATCCCCCCGTTCAGCGTGGTGGTTCCCGGCGCGCTTCCTGGCAAGCCTCTCTCCGACGGCAGCCCCGGCCCATCGCTGTCGTGCGCGGTGATCGTCAAGACTGTCGATGCGCAGACCCGCAGCAAGACCGCGATCAACGAACTGTTGCGCGACTAGAGCCTGGTTGCCGCCAACAGCGGCCCGCCCGCGCCCTTCTGGAGCAGCACCGCGGTGCGCAGTGCGGGATCCTTTGGCGCGTTTACCGCGACGTGGAGCGCCTTGCCGTTCCACACCCCCGCTTCGCGCAACCCGATGACGATGTTGCGATGCGGCAGCGTCCGTCCGCCGTTCTCCCCGGCCTTGACCGGCACCGCGCGCACGCGCGGATCGTAGGTTACCACCAGGACCGTGGCCGGCCCGCCCTGCCCCGCCCCGATCGTCACGCCCGCGGCGTCGCGGACGATCGCGGGCCCTCCACGCAGCGGGCCAATCCCGGCGATGGCGCTGTTCAGTGAACCACGGTTTGCGCCAACCAGCGCCTTGCGGCCGTTGATCACGACTTGCGGAGTGTACACCCCGTCGCTTTGCCCGCTGCGCCGGTACGCGCGCTGGCGTTCGGTGAATGCGGGCTGGGCGAAGGTGTCCTTCCACCCCAGCTTATCCCAGTAGGTCACCGCATAACTGAGCGCGAGCACGTCGGATCGCGCGGCGGCGAGCGCGTTGACGTTGGCGTTGGCAGGTGGGCACGACGAGCAGCCCTGGCTCTGGAACAACTCGACCACGATCGGGCCGGGGGCCAATGCCTGGGCTTTGGCTTCACCGATCCCATCGCGCGCTTCAGAACAGGCCGAGGTCAGGACGATGGCCGCACACAGGCCGAACTTTTGCATGGTCATGGTTCCGTTTCGCAAAATCACCGCCAAGGGTTACACTCGCCCGGTCGCAAACCGGAGAATGGAACGAAGCGGGCTGCGAGGCGTAATTTCGTCCACAGGGTCGTGCGACAAACCATCCGAGGAGGGCACTACA
>JAUYQH010000194.1 GCA_030697365.1 Novosphingobium sp.
AAAATAATCACGAATAGCTTCGGCGTCGGGCTGACGCTGATCGTGACCGCGTCGCTGTTTAGGCTGCGCTACGCGTCGATCTTTATTAAAGTTCTCATCGCGTTCACATTTTCGATTGTGGCGGCAGCGATCCTCAGTGGCATCGATATCCTCGTTTACATTTGGTTTGTGCAGCCGGTGAACTGGTCGTTTGACCAGATCGTTTTCGGCCACACGATGATCTCCTCCACAGGCATGTTCTTTGGCTGGTCGTGCCTTTACGTCGCGCTGCTATACAGTTTCGAAGTCCGCGACCGCGAGCGCAGTCTGGCGCAGGCGCGCGAAGAGGCGCTCTCGGCGCAAATGCGCGCTCTGCGCTACCAGATTAATCCGCACTTCCTGTTCAACACGCTGAACTCGGTGGTCGGGCTGGTCGAAGAAGGCGCGAACGCGCGGGCGCAGCGAATGATGATATCGCTCTCGACCTTTCTGCGCCAGACGCTCGAACTCGACCCGATGACGGACGTTACCCTGGCGGCCGAGCTGGCCCTGCAGGAAGATTATCTTGAGATCGAGCGCGAGCGCTTCGCGGACCGCATGCGCTTTAGCATCGAAGTCGAAGAGGCGGCTTTGCTCGTCATGGTTCCGAACCTTATTCTGCAGCCGCTTGTCGAAAACGCCGTTAAACACGGTGTCGAGCCCAGCACGCGTGAAGTCGAGATCCGGATCGTCGCTTGGCGCGACGGCGACGATTTGTGCGTATCCGTCGAAAACGACCGGTTTCTGGGGGACGGCCATCCGACGCGCGTCGGCAGCCGGATCGGGCTGCGCAATGTTTCCGATCGTCTCGCAGCGCGCTTTGGGCCAGCAAGTTCGTTTGCGACGAAACCGACCCCCACGCAATTCCGAGCCGAAATCCGCTTGCCCTGGATAAGATGTTGTCAGGTCTCGTAACCTTGGTCGTCGACGACGAACCGTTGGCCCGCCGTCGAGCAGTGCGTCTGGCGCAGCAACTGCCATGGGTGGGCGAGGTTGGGGAAGCGGGCAATGTTGCGCACGCAATCGAATGGCTTGCGGCATTGCCTTGCCACATCATTTTGCTCGACATCAGGATGCCGGGAGGCAGCGGGTTCGACCTGCTCCGCCATTTGCCCGACCCCGCCCCTGCGGTGATATTTGTCACAGCGTTCAGCGACCAGGCACTCCGCGCGTTCGACGCGCAGGCGGTGGACTATGTCACCAAGCCGATTGAGGCCGGACGTTTCCGGACGGCGATGGAGCGCGCGCGGGGGGTCGTCGAGCAGGCGCAAAGCGCCGACCGCATCCGTGAACTGGAAGAGGTTGTCGCCAATCTACGCGCGACCGGACCGGAAACGCGCCAGCAGATGGGCGAATTATGGGTGCGCGCAGGTGGCGAATATGTCCGCATCAAGCCCGAAAGCATTTCGCATGTCAGCGCCGAGCGCGACTATGTCCGCATCCATGCCAACGGTCAGGGTTATCTGTACAACGAAAATCTGGCAACGCTCGAACGGCAGCTGGCGCCGCAGCAGTTTCTGCGGATCCACCGCAGCACGATGGTCCGCATCGACGCCGTCGAGCGGGTGAAGGGCGGGCAATTCCATTCGCTGATTGCGGTGCTGAACGATGGCACCGAGCTAAGGGTCGGCCGCACCTATACCGCCGCGATCCGCGGCCGCCTTGCGCGCCGCGACTGACGGTCTTGCAGCCGCGCGACATTGCCGCGATTTCAAGTTTTTCTTTGCTGTGCAGAAAGGCGACCCGGCTTGTCTCCCCCGTCACCGCGTGCAAGGGACGCGCAGAATGAGCGGGAGACCTTCAATGCAGTTCGATGTGGTGATCGTGGGCGCCGGCCATGGCGGGGCGCAGGTCGCGATCATGCTGCGCACCCAGAAATTCACCGGCAGCATCGCGATCATCGGCGACGAGCCCGAATTGCCCTATGAGCGGCCGCCGCTGTCGAAGGAATATTTCGCGGGCGAAAAGGAATTCGAACGTATCCAGCTGCGCCCCGCCAAATATTGGGACGAGCGCGAGGTGACGATGCTGCTCGGCAAGCGCGTCGTATCGGTCGATCCCGTGGGCCACAGTGTCACTACCGATGGCGGCGAAACGATCAATTATGGCAAGCTTGTCTGGGCCACCGGCGGGAGCCCACGGATGCTGCCGATCCCCGGCGGCGACCTGCCGGGGGTACAGGGCGTGCGCACCCGCGCCGATGCCGATGCGATGAAGGCGGCATCCGAGACTGCGCGCCAGATCGTTGTCATTGGCGGCGGATATATTGGGCTCGAGGCTGCGGCAGTGCTGCGCAAGGCGGGCAAGAAAGTCGTGCTGCTCGAAGCGCTTGATCGTGTGCTGGCGCGCGTTGCCGGGACCGAACTCTCGCGCTTCTACGAGCGCGAGCACCGCGAGCATGGCGTCGATCTGCGGCTGGGCGTCGCGGTCGAGGCGATCGAGGGTGAGAGCCATGTAACCGGGGTGCGGCTCGCCGACGGCGAAGTCATCGCCGCCGAT
>JAUYQH010000195.1 GCA_030697365.1 Novosphingobium sp.
TTCGGCGGCGATCCCGACAACTTCAACTTCCCGCGCTACTCGCTCGATGCCTCGTTCCTGCGCGCCTACGAGAACGGCAAGCCGGTCGCGACCCCCGCGTTCCTCAAATGGAACCCCCGCGCGCCGCAAGTGGGCGAGGCAACCTTTGTGGTCGGTAACCCGGGATCGACTTCGCGGCTGTGGACCCAGAGCCAGTTCGCGTTCGAACGCGAAGTGCGGCTGCCGGTGACAATTGCGACGCTCAGCGAGTTGCGCGGGCGGCTGATCTCGAAGATGCAGGAAAGCCCCGAGAAGTACCGCGAAGGGCTCGACGAACTCAACGGGATCGAAAACAGTCTCAAGGTCTTCATCGGTCGCACCACCGCGCTCAACGACCCGGCATTCGTCAAGTCGCTGGCCGATGCCGAGGTCCAATTGCGCGCAAAGTCGGCGGGCAACGCGGGCATCGGCGATCCATGGAGCACGGTCGAGCAGGCCGTTGCGGCGTATCGCACGCTTTACATGCCCCTGCGCTCGATCGCGCCCAGCAGCGACCTGTTCGGCTATGCCCTGGCGCTTGTCCGCGCTTCCGACGAGCGGACCAAGCCCAACGGCGAACGACTCCCCGGCTACACCGATTCGGCCCTGCCGCTGCTCGAGAAGCAGATCCTCGACGAGCGGCCGATCTACCCCTGGCTCGATCAGTTGACGCTGGAATGGAGCATTTCGAAGGCACGCGAATACCTCGGCGCGGACGATCCGGACACCATGCTTTTGCTCGGCAGGGAATCGCCCGAGCAACTTGCGGCACGGCTGGTGACCGGTTCGAAATTGGCCGACCCGGCGATCCGCAAGGCGCTGTGGGAAGGCGGCAAGGCCGTGGTCGATGCTTCGGATGACCCCATGATCGCGTTCGCCAGGCGGATTGATGGCCGTTCGCGGGAACTGAAGGCCTTGTCCGACGCACAGTATTCGGGTCCGCTGACGCTGGCAGGGGCGAAGCTCGCAGACGCACGCTTTGCCGCCTTCGGCGATACGCTTTATCCCGACGCAACCTTCACCCTGCGGATCAGCTATGGCAAAGTCGCCGGGTGGACCGAGCGCGGCAAGGCGGTTCCGGCTGTCACCACCCTCGGCGGAACCTATCAGCGCGCGACGGGCAACGAACCCTTCGACCTTGCCCCCGCTTTCGCCGCCAACGAGGCCAAAGTCGATAAGTCGGTGGTCTATGACTTCGTGACCACCAACGATATCATCGGCGGCAACTCGGGTTCGCCGGTGATCGACAAGGCGGGAACGGTGATCGGCGCGGCGTTCGACGGCAATATCCACTCGCTTGGCGGCAACTACGGCTACGATCCTCAGCTCAACCGGACGGTCGTGGTCGCCGCCTCTGCCGTCAACGAAGCGCTCAAGTCGATCTACCCCAATCCGGCGCTGGTGAGGGAACTGGCGGGGAAGAAGTAGCCGGCCAGTTTCCAAAGCTGCCATAGCCCCAGGGCGAGAAACAGCAGCGCGGCTGCGGCGCGGGTTGCGGTCAGGGAGACCCGGCGGGTCAGTGCCTCGCCAAACAGGACCGCGGGGGTGTTGGCGAGCATCATCCCCAGCGTGGTGCCCGCGGTAACGACGGCCACCGCGTCATAATGCGCGCCCAGCGCGATCGTGGCGATCTGGGTCTTGTCGCCCATCTCGGCGAGCGCGACGATCGCGGTGGAGGCGAGGAAGGCGCAAAGCATGCCGGGCGCCGTCTAGGCACCCGGCGACTTCAGTCTAGCGTTTTGTCAGCGACAGCGCGCGCTCGAACGGTTGCGGTCGATCTCGCGACCGATCAGCGCGCCAGCGGCGGCGCCCAGGACCGTGCCGGTGGTGCGGCTGCCGTGGGTGTCGATCTCGCGACCGACCAGCGCGCCCGCGGCGCCGCCGATCAGCAGCCCGGTCGTTCCGTTGCTGCGCTTGCAGTAGTATCGCCCGTCGTCACCCCGCCAATAGCGGATGCCGTTATCGGTCACGTATTGCTGCTGCGCCTGCTTGGCACGATAGCCGTGCGCCGGCGCCCACGGCGGCGGATCGGCGTAGGCGCTGCCAACCGGGATCGCGAGCGACCCCGCGAGAGTGGCGGCGATGAGGGACTTCCTCAACATATCGAACCTCCCGATTGGCTCTGCTTAGCGGCAGCGGGCCCGCTTGCGGTTGCGGTCGATCTCGCGACCGATCAGCGCACCGGCGGCGGCCCCAACGATCGTGCCGGTGGCGCGGCTGCCGTTGGTATCGATCGCGCGGCCGACCAGCGCGCCTGCGGCGCCGCCGATCAGCAGCCCGGTCGTGCCGTTGCCCTTCTTGCAGTAATAGCGGCCATCATTGCCGCGCCAATAGCGGATGCCGTTGTCGGTGGTCGAATAGCGCCGACCGCTTTGGGCTTCGACCGTGACCGCGGTTGCGGGCAGGACGGTGGCGGCGACAAGGGTCAGGGCGAGGGCGTTCTTGAGCATCGGAAACCTCCCGAAGTTTGCTGTGTTGTGGCGGGTGCGCAGCGGTTTCTGCGAACCATTCGTGGCCCCAACGCCCAACCTCGCCCAGCGGTCCCCAACCTCAGGTGAACGAACGTCAAAAGTTATAAGTGCGCGATCAACCGTGTAACCCGAGCGATCAAATGCCCGCGTACCATTGATAGCCGCGGTCTTCCCAGTACCCGCCCTTGCCTCCGGCGATCCCGGCGAGGCTGGCGACCGCCTCGATCCGCTCGACGTACTTGGCATGCTTGTAGCCCAGCTGGCGTTCGATCCGCATCCGCAGCGGCGCGCCGTTCTTGACCGGCAACGGCGCCCCATTGAGCATATGCGCGACGATCGTTTGCGGATGGAGCGCGTCGATCAAGTCGATGCTCTCGTAATAGGGCGCGCCCGAAAGCAGGTCGGCGCAATGGAACACCACGAACTTCGCCTCCGGGCGCAGCCCCGCGGTGCTCAACAAGTCGCGCAAGGGAACCCCGGTCCACTGCCCGATCGCGCTCCACCCTTCGACGCAATCGTGGCGGGTGATCTGGGTGCGCTGTTGCAGCGCCCTTACATCGGCCAGCGACAGCGCCAGCGGGCGCTCGACCAGCCCGTCCACCGCCAGCCGCCAGTCGGAGAAATTGGTGGCGACGTGCGCGGCATAGGCCAGCGTCCCGGGATTGGTGGTGCCGTTCCCGCGGAAATCGGGCGAGATGTCGGCGATCGAGAACTCGGGCGCCAGCGCGGTGCGCTTGGTCAGCGCGCGGTGGACGGCGAGGTTCCAGTCCTCGACTGCGGAAAGCAGCGAGGCGCCGGGCCCGCTCTGCGCGACCTTGCCGCACCCCGCGACCAGCCCGCCCAGCAGGCCGCCGATGATCCCGCGACGACCGATCATGACTCCGCTCCTTCGCCGCGACCGCCGGTAATCATGTCGCGCATCTGGCCCACCGGACCCGACAGCAGCACCGCCATGATATGGAGAACGAAGAACCCGAACAGCCCGAACGCGACCACGAAATGGATCGAGCGCGCCGACTGCCTGCCGCCGAACATGTCGAGCAGCCACGGGAACGCGGTGTTCATCGCCGGCGACAGCGTCAGCCCGGTCAGGATCATCAGTGGCAGCGCGACGAACAGCACCGCGATGTAGAGGTATTTCTGGAGAAGATTGAACGCGTTGCCCGGCGGTGGGGCGAATTCCAGCTTGCGGTGATGCGCGAGGTCTTCGCGGATCGCAGACCACTTCAACTCGCGGCGCCGCAGCCGGAAATCGCGCGCGTGGCGGGTGAACAGCAGCGCGACAAAGTAAACCAGCAGCCCCAGCGCGAACGGCCATGCCGCCAGGAAATGCCACAGCCGCGCCTCGGCCAGCGAATAATAGCCCGGGATCGTCATCCACCCCGGAAACTGCGGCAACCCCAGCCACGCCGTCGCCGGATCGAACCCCCACTCGCCCCAATAAAGCTGCGGGTGCGCGTTAGAGATGTTGAGTCCCGAGAAGAACAGGATGAACAGCGCGACCGCGTTGACCCAGTGCCACAGCCGGGTGCCGAGGGTGTGTCGGGGTCGATCGGCCATGCGCGTCTCCGGAAGCGATGGAACCATGTTCGCTGGGGCGAGGGAAGGGGTTACACCAGAACGCGGCTCAATCATCCCCTTGCCCCGGGCGCTGCGGATCGAAATTGGAATTCGCTTCCGCACCCCCGATCGAGAGCATCGGGTCAGGGAACCCCTCCATTGCCCGATGCGTTCCTGTCCACTCACGGTTTCGCCGTCGAACAGTTTGGTTGTGCTGCACAGCCCCCGCCACGTGGAGAATGTCTATGAAGTCGTCCTTCCTGATCGCCGTCGCAGCGTTGACCGCAGCAGTTCCGTTGTTCGCCGCCAACGAGTCTTCATCGACCGAGAATGGGCGCAAGCTCTCCGCCTCGCTCAGCGGTGCTGCCGAAAGGCCAGGTCCCGGCGACAGCGACGGCTCGGGCACCGCCACGGTGCGGATCAACCCCGGTCAGGGTCAGTTGTGCTACACCGTGACCTATACCCGCATAGCTGCGCCTACCGCGGCGCACATCCACGAGGCCCCGGCTACTAGTGCCGGGCCGGTCGTAGTGCCGCTAAGTGTCGGCCCGGGTGGTGTGATCTCGGGTTGCGCCACGGTCACGCGCGAACTGGCGCTCGAGATCATTCGCGAGCCGGGCGACTATTACGTCAACGTCCACAACGCCGAATTTCCCGCGGGCGCGATCCGCGGCCAACTGGGCAAATAAGCGCGGCGAACGGCCCGGGAGGGAATAGGGCAAAGTTCCAGCCGTCTGAATCGGCACATCGGCTCTTGCGCTGCGGTCTGATTGCAGACCAATGCGTCGGAGCCGTTGTTGCATCCGCGCATCGAACGGGGAGAACCGCATTGCCATCCGGACTTGTCGCGCTGCTCGATGACATCTCGCTGATCGCGCGCGCCGCCGCCGCTTCGATCGACGATGTCGGGGTCGCCGCGGCCAAGGCGGGGAGCAAGGCGGCAGGCGTGGTGATCGACGACGCAGCGGTCACCCCGTCCTACGTCACCAACTTCACCCCCGACCGTGAACTGCCGATCATCTGGCAGATCGCCAAGGGCAGCCTCAAGAACAAGCTGATCATCCTGCTCCCCGCCGCGCTGTTGCTCAGCGCGTTCCTGCCGTGGGCGATCACCCCGCTGCTGATGCTGGGCGGGCTGTTCCTGTGCTACGAAGGCGCGGAAAAGGTGATCGAGAAGCTGGGCGGGGCCCACCATGGCAAAACGCTCGAGGATCCGATCGAGGATGTCGCCGCGTTCGAGAAGGCGCGGATTTCGGGTGCGATCCGCACCGACCTGATCCTCTCGGCAGAAATCATGGCGATCGCGCTGGCCGAAGTCGCGACCGAGCCGCTGGCGACACGCGGGATCATCCTCGCGGTGGTCGGCATCGCGATCACTGTGCTGGTCTATGGCGCGGTGGCGCTGATCGTGAAGATGGACGATGTCGGCCTCCACCTCAGCGAGCGCAGGAATTCGGGCTCGCAGGCGCTGGGCCGGTTTCTGCTGCTGGCGATGCCGCGTTTGCTGACCGTGCTGTCGGTGGTGGGGACGGTGGCGATGCTGTGGGTCGGCGGCGGAATCATCCTCCACGGGCTGGAAGAACTGGGATGGCACGGACCCTCGGACGTGGCCCACATGATCCAGCGCGGCGTCGAACAAGCCACCGGGGCGCTCGCCGCGGTGACCGGCTGGCTGACTTACGCGGCGGTTTCCGCGGTGGTAGGGCTGGTGCTCGGCGCGATCGTCGCGTTCGTGCTCCACAAGGTGCTAAAGGTCGGGGCGCACTGACGCCCGGTCAGAAATCGACCCCCGCCCTGACCCCGAAGAGTTGCGGCTTGACCGGGTAGACCCGCGCGAAGTCCCCGCAAATCTGGGTGGCGCAGGCGGTGTTGAGGGTCAGCGCGCCGCGCTTGTCGAAGGCGTTCTGGATATAGGCTTCGAGCCGCCAGTTGTCCCACTTGAGCCCGGCCGCGAAGTCGAACGTGGTGAAGCCCCTGGTCGCGCCCACCGCATCGAAATCGGCGTCGGTCAGGAAAGACCGGGTGCCGCCTTGGTGGAATACCGTGCCCTGGACGTGTCCGGTCGCCGAACCGACCGGGAATTCGTAACGGGCATAGGCGTTGCCCTTGAACCTGGACTGGACCGGCAGGCGGGTGCCCTTGGCTGCAGCCGGCGGCTCGCCGGGAACGCAGACGATGTTGCGGGTGACGTTGTCGACCTGGCAGAAGTCCGTGGTCAGCTCGGCATCGACGTAAGTTCCCGCCGCGCCCAGTGTCAGCCCGCCGAAGCGGGCGTTGAGATCGCCCTCGACTCCATAGATCCGCGCGTCTCCGGCGTTGTAGGTGTTGGTCACCCCGTTCTGGCCGACCGGGACCAGCCCGAACTGGAGGTCCTTCCATTTCTCGTAGAACGCGGCCCCGTTGAAGGTGACCGCGCCGAAGCGGACCTTGGTCCCGATCTCGTAGTTGTCGAGCGTGTCGGAAACGAACGGGAGAACCCCGGCGCGCCGGTTGTTGCCACCCGGGCGGTACCCGCGCGAGACCGTGCTGTAGAGCATCAGGTCATCGCTCGGCTTCCACCGCACGCCGCCTTTCCAGATGACGCCGCTTTCGACCTGCTTCTTGTTCACGTTGGCGCACCCGACGTCGATCCTGGTGCTGGGCAGGCAGGTTGCCGGGTTGAGGCTGCCGGTGGTTCCGGAAAAGCCGAAAATCGTGTTCTTGGCGATGAACCCGCGGAGGCCGCCGATCACCGTGATCGTCGGGGTCAGGTCGAATTCGGACTGCGCGAACATCGCGTAGTCGCGGTCGATCCGCTTGATCCGGCTGTGAAACACCGAATCTCCGCCAGCGACGTCGAACGGCAGCAGCCAGTTGGGCGGAAATTCGCGCTCGGGCACCTGCGACACGCCTTGAATCTCGTAATCGGCACGGATTGCATCGGTCTGGCGCTGCATGAACAGCCCCGCAGTCAGCCTGAAGCGGTTTTCGGCGGGCGAGGAGACGCGCAGTTCATTAGTCAGCTTGGTGTACTTGTCGCCCAGGATCGAATTCTGGGTCGGGTCGATGAACTGGCCGTTGGCTAGCGGATAGTACGTCGCATAATATCCGTATGTATCGTAGGCTACGGAATAATAGGAGTAATCGGCCAGGTTGTCGGTCTTGCGCTCGAAATATCCCCCCGCATAAGTGACGTCCCAGTCGCTTATCTGGCCCTGGATGGTCAGCGCCGCCTGGTACCAGCGGTCCTCGTTGCGACTGGGCAGGTAATCGGTGACCTTGAGGTCGCCCTTGCGCGGATCGAACAGGAAGCCGCCATGGCTGACCTGGCGCTGGTAGATGATCTGCGGAGTCGCGGTCCAGGTGTCGTCGAGATCGATCTTGAGCGCGGCGCGCCCGCCATAAGTCTCGACGTCGTTGTAGTCTTCCTCGACCAGCGCGTTGTTGTTGACCGTCAGGTTGGTCAGACCCGCGGGGTCGATCGCGGCGTCGTCGAGAGTAAAGGTCCGGGTGCCGGCGATGTTGTCGATATAGCCGCCCGCTTTGGTGTAGAACCCGACCACGCGCAGCGCCATGCGGTCGCTGATCGGCAGGTTGACCATGGCCTCGATCTGCCCGCCGTAGTCGCCATCGCCGAACTTGTTGCCCTCGACGTCGATGCTCCCCTCGAAAGTGCCCAGCCGGGGCTGGTTGGTGATGATCCGCAGCGTGCCTGACAGCGAGCTGGCGCCGAACAGCGTGCCCTGCGGCCCCGCCAGCGCCTCGACCCGGGCGATGTCGTAGACGTGGAAATCGACCGTCCCGGCGATCGTGGTGACCGGGATTTCATCGACGTAGAGGCTGCTGGTCGGCAGCGGTCCGATGTGCAGCCCGTCGCCCCCGCTCGACACGCCGCGGAAGAAGATTTGCGACTGGCTCGGCCCGAGCGACTGGAAGCTGACGCTGGGGAGCAGCTTGGCGTAATCGTCGAAGCTGGCGACTTGCGAATTCTCGAGCTTGGCCGCGCCCAGCGCGACGATCGAAATCGGCACGTCCTGGAGGTTTTCCTCGCGCCGGTTGGCGGTGACGATGATCTCGCCAAGGCTTTCCGCCTCGGCGCCCTGCGGGGCGTCCTGCGCGAACGCGGCCTGCGGCGCGGCCAGCATGGTGGTGGCGAGAAGTAGGGGTACGGCCCTGCGGCCGAGCGTGGTCGGAGTCATGGCTGCCCTCACGTCTTATCTTTTGACATAGCGATCCTCGCCCATTCTTGCTGCATTGCAAGACTGCCTCTGCCAAGCGCGCGATTTTGCCCACGGGCGTTGCTCGAAGGCCACGCTCAGGTAGGGTGGGGATAGCTTTCGAGCGCGTCGCCCAGCGCCTGCCGCAAAGGATCGATTAGTTCGGAATAGCGCCGCCATTGGCCGATACCGTCGCGGTTGACCGGGCGGCGGACCTGTTCGCTGCTGGCGGTGCGCACCGCGCGGGTGTTTTCGTGAAAGCGTAAGGTGGCCTCCTCGAACTCCAGCCCCAGCGCGGCGAGCAATTTGCGGACTTCGGCTTCGGGATCGGCGACCAGCGCTTCGTGGAACACGCGATGGACGGCGCCGGGCATCGCCGCATCGAAATGCGCCATCAGCCGGACATAGTCGGCATAATAGGTGCCAATGTCGCCCAGATCGTAGGAAAACGCCTGCCCGCGCGCGAAATGCTGGCGGAAGTTGGAGACCCCGCAGTCGAGCGGGTGGCGGCGAGCGTCGATGATCGCGGCGTTGGGCAGGATGGCCTTGATGAAGCCGACGTGGGCCCAGTTGTTGGGCAGTTTGTCGATGAACAAGGGGCGGTCGGTCTTGCGCTGGATGCGGGTGCGGGCGAGGTACTCCTCACCCAGCGCGCGGCGTTCGTCGGCGGAAAGCTCTGCGATTCCCTCAAGGTAGCGCCTTTCGCTTCCCAACCGCGCCACCATCGCGGGGATATCGGGCAGCTCCATGGTCCCCTCGATCTGGCTGTGACTGGCAAGGATCTGCTCGATCAGAGTCGATCCGGCGCGCGGCAGCCCGACGATGAACACCGGATCGAGCGCCTCGCACCCACTACCCGCCAGCCCGGCGACTAGAGCTGGGGTGAAGAGCGCTATCGTCCTATCGACCGCCCGGGCGGTTTCCGCCGCATCGTAGGGTTGGGCGGCGCGGCGCAGGCGATTGGCGATCAGGTAGTGATCGAACGCCGCGTCGGCTTCGCCCACGTCCTCGAGCGCCTTGGCCAGCGCGAAATGGAGGTGAAAGCGGTCCTCTTCGCCGAGCCCGGCCCCTGTGAGCGCCTCGCGCATCGCCGCGATATCGGCCTGGACGAAGCGCGCAGTCTTGAGGTTGGCCAGGCTCCACCACGCTTCACCCAGGCTCGGCTGCGCGACGATCGCGCGGCGATAAGCGGCGACGCTGTCTTCGCTGCGCCCTACGGTCTTGAGCGCGTGGCCATAGCTCATCCAGATCCTGGCGTGGCCGGGCGAACGCGCGAGCACCGTCTCGTAAAGCTCCAGCGCTTCGTCGAACTCGCCGACTTTGGTCAGCGCCGCGGCGCGCAAGTTGGCGTGGCCCATGTGTTCGGGCTCGGCAGCCATCAGCGCGTCGAGTTCGGCCAGCGCCTCGGCGGTGCGGTTCTGGCGGTGGAGCACGGTGGCCAGGTTCGAACGCGCGGCGTGGAACCGCGGGGCCAGTTCCAGCGCGCGGCGCAGCAGGCTTTCGGCGTCGCGGTGGCGACCGATCCGCCCGGCGAGTTCGGCTAGCATCCGGATCGCGGCAACATCGGTGGGCACCGCCTTGAGCCGCGCCTTGAGCAACGGCTCGGCCTCGCTCAGCCGGTTGTCGGCCAGCGCCAGCGCGGCGCGTTGCAACTCGGGGTCGTGGACCGCGGCACGGATCGCGGCGAGCTCGGCCTCCTCGGCCTCTCCGATGCGCCCCAGAGCACGCAACGTCCGCGCCGCCAGTCGCCAGGCCCCGGCATCGGCAGGATCGGAGCGGATCAGCGGGCGGATCGCGGCGAGCGCTGCGGCAGGGTTGTCGGGCAGCAGCCCTCGGGCCTCCGCCAAGACCGCAGCGTGGCGGCTCACCCGAGCGCGGCCTGCTTTTCCTCAGCCAGCCGATCAAGCTCGGCGCGGCTCTTCTTCTCCGCCGCAGTCCTGAGCTGGCCGCAGGCGGCGTCGATGTCGCGCCCGCGCGGCGTGCGGATCGGCGCGCTGATCCCCCCGGCGAAGACGATCTCGGAAAACCGGTGGACGCGTTCGGGGCTCGAGCACTTATAGGGCGCGCCCGGCCAGGGGTTGAACGGGATCAGGTTGACCTTGGCGTGCAGCTTGTGGTGCTTGAGCAGGCGCACGAGTTCGCGCGCGTCGTCGTCGCTGTCGTTGATACCGTCGAGCATCACGTACTCGAAGGTGATCCTCCGCGAATTCGAGGCTTTGGGATAGGCGGCGCAGGCGGCGAGCAGTTCGTCGAGCCCGTACTTGCGGTTGAGCGGGACGATTTCGTCGCGCACTTGCTTGGTGGTGGCGTGCAAGGACACCGCCAGGTTGACCCCGATCTCCTCGCCCGCGCGCGCCATCATCGGCACCACCCCGCTGGTGGACAGCGTGATCCGGCGCTTGCTCAGCGCCAGCCCGTCGCCGTCCATCACCAGCCGCAGCGCGTCGCGGACGTGTTCGAAATTGTACAGGGGCTCGCCCATCCCCATCAACACGATGTTGGTGAGGAGTCGTCCGTCGCTGGAATAGTGGCCCCCAGCTTCGACCGAATCGTCGTCCTCGTCATCCTCGTCGGCGAAACCGGCCATCGAGCCCTTGGGCCACTCGCCCAGCGCATCGCGCGCCAGCATGACCTGGCCGACGATTTCGCCCGGGGTCAGGTTGCGGACGAGGCGCATCGTTCCGGTGTGGCAGAACCGGCAGTTGAGCGTGCAGCCGATCTGGCTCGACACGCACAGGGTGCCGCGCGTTTCGTCGGGGATGAAGACCATCTCGAAATCGTGGCCGTCGGCGGTTCGAAGCAGCCATTTGCGGGTCCCGTCGGTCGAGTGCTGCGCCTCGACGATTTCGGGCCGGCCGATCACGAAACGTTCGGAAAGCCACGGGCGCATGGTCTTGGCGATGTCGGTCATCGCGTCGAAATCGATGACGCCGCGGTGGTAGAGCCAGTGAAACACCTGCTTGGCGCGCAGCCTCGCCGCCTTTGGATCGAGTCCGGCCTCGGCGAACAGTTCCGCGATACGAGGGCGGGTCAGGCCGATCAGATCGATCCGCCCGTCCGCACGCGCCGTTACCTCGCGCGGAACGGTAACCGGGTCGATCTGTCCCGGGATCGGCATGAGGGCGGTGTCGGCCATGGCGCGGGCATATAGGCGCTCGATCCGGTAACGCCAAATCACCGCGCGGGCAGGCGCGCGTGAACCAGCCACACCGCGAGCGGTTCCCTCGGCTCGCCGCATGTGTTGCCTGAAAAACACAATCTTATCGTTGTGTTAGGTTCATGAAACCCGACTGCTCGCCAACCATTATCCCCGCTCCGAACGGCAATCGCCGCGGAACTTGGATGAACGGAGTTACCAATGAAAAAGCTTATCATGATCCTCGCCTCGGGCAGCGCGCTTGTCGCCGCGGCTTCCCCGGCCATGGCGCAGGACGCCGCCTCAACTTTCACCGGAGCGCGTGTCGGTGCCATTCTCGGCTACGACGCCACCAAGGCCGGCAGCTCGGTGGATAACGACACCACCGACAGCGACGACCAGTCGATCGACGGCTTGGTTTACGGCGGCGAAGTTGGCTACGACTTTGCGGTCAGCCCGAATTTCGTCCTCGGCGCCGAAGCCGAATACACCGAATCGACCGCCAAGACCGGGTTCGATCGCGGCGATTTCGAAGGCTTCGGGATCGGCAACGTCAAGGCCGGGCGCGATCTCTATGCCGGCGTCCGCGCCGGCTTCCGCGCGGCGCCGAGCACGCTGGTCTATGCCAAGGCCGGTTACACCAACGCCCGTTTCGACGTGCGTTCGAGCGATGGCACGGTCGATACCAAGTCGAACATCGACACCGACGGCTATCGCCTGGGTGCCGGCGTCGAGCAGGCGATCGGCACAAACACCTTCGCCAAGGTTGAGTATCGTTACTCGAACTACGGCGAAGGCGAAGTCGATTACGTGAATGGCCCGGACAGCGGTCGCTTTGATCTCGACACCGACCGCCACCAAGTGGTCGTCGGTTTCGGTCTGCGTTTCTAAGCCCGAGAACGGGTCGCAGAGGCGGGTCGGGGAGCAATCCCCGGCCCGCTTTGCGATTCTCACCCTGTTCGCGCGCAACCCAGGGCGGCGGCGTCGATCGCGCTGGCAGCGCCGGGCAGGGGATAATAGTCGTTGATCTCGCGGCCATCCGCGGCGCGCGCGCGCACCCGCATCGCCTTGCCCGAACGCACTGCCGCGACGATTCCCGCGTCCATCCGGCGGTCGGCAGCCCAGGCATCGCCGCCACTGCCCCTCAGCACGAAGTCCTGTTTGTCGACCCGCAAGCGGATCGCGGCATTGGCCGCGAGGCGCTTCGACAGGCGGAAGTGGACCTGATTGCGCAAAGCCCGCTTGGGCCAGTGGCCGACATCGGCATAAGCTTGGTAATCGACTTTCGCACCGCGCGGCTTGTCGGGCATCGCGATCGCATAGCACCGCGGTACCCCCGGATCGCGAAACGCGCCCCAGCTTTCGAAAATGCCCAGGTCGTCGCGGGCGAGCGCGGGGGTGGCGGCGAGGGTCAGCGCCAGCGCGGGAATGAAGTAGCGCTTCATGCGGTGGAATAATCTATCGAAATCACTTCCCACTCCTTCTCGCCCCCCGGCAGGCGCACGCGGCGTACGTCGCACACCGCAGCGCCGCGCAGCGCGCGGGCCATCGGGCTGGACCAGCCGACCCGGCCCGCCGAGGCATCCTGCTCGTCGTCGCCGACCAGGGTGACGATCATGCGGTGATCCGCCTCGTCGGCAATCTCGACCTTTGCTCCAAAAAACGCGCGGGTGCGGTCGGCCTGGTGCGCCGGATCGATCACCCTCGCCGTCTTCATCCGCCGCGCCAGGTGCGACAATTCGCGGTCGATCTCGCGCAGGCGCTTGCGGCCGTAGATGTAGTCGCCGTTTTCGGAGCGGTCGCCGTTGCCCGCGGCCCAACTCACCACCTCGACGATCTGCGGGCGCTCGCTGCCCAGCAAGTGATCATAGCGCGCGCGCAGGGCGGCGAAACCGGCGGGGGTGATGGGGTTCGCGGCGGCTTGCATAATTCCTCGCCATAACCGCCACGTCACCCCGGCGAAAGCCGGGGTCCCGCTTTTCCTCGTCGCAAGGGCAGCGGGGTCCTGCGTCAAGCGCAGGCGACGAGCCCTGGCTTGGACTGCCTACCCCGGCGTGCGCTTGCCCAGATAGAAGCTCGCCGGATTGGTGCCCCTGTAGCCCGCCCGATCGGGGTTGAGGTGGCTGTAGACCACCGCGTTCTCGATCACCCGCTGGACGTAATTCTTGGTCTCGTAGATCGGGATCTTCTCGATCCAGTCGACCCAGCTGATCGATCCGGTGCGCGGATCGCCGTTTGCGCGCAGCCACTTGTTCACATTGCCCGCGCCCGCGTTGTAGGCGGCGATGGCCAATGGATGGCTGCCGCCGAAATAGTCCATCATCCGCCCGAAATAGCCCGAGCCGAGCTGCATGTTGTAGTTCGGATCGCCCATCACCGCCTCGGGCGAGTAAGACAGCCCCATCTTGCCGGCCTGTTCGCGCGCGGTCCCGGGCATAAGCTGCATCAGCCCGCGCGCGCCCGCGTGGCTGACGGCGTTCTGCGCGAACTGGCTTTCCTGGCGGGTCAGCGCGTGGATCATTGTCCAGCTCTGGCTGGTGCCCGGCGGGACCGGGATGCGGGGAAAGGCGATCGACTGGAAATCGAGGTGGCCGTCGGATGCCGCAGCCTGACCGACGATCACGCCCAGGTCTCGCCGACCCAGCGATTGCGCCATTTCCGCGACCAGCTTGTGCTGGCCGGGGGTTTCGGCGCGTTCGGAAATCTCGCGGAAAAAGCGAATCGCGGTGCGCCAGTCGCTTTCGCGCGCGACCTCGCGCACCGCGGATGTGAGCGGCGCGGCGTTGAACGCGGCGCGTTCGGCCGGGGTCGGTATTGCGGCGGGCGCGGCGGGGAACGAAGGCAGCGGGCGGCCAAGCCGCTCGAGCGAAAGCTGGCCGTAGAAGTAATCTGGATATTGCGCGGCCATCTCGAAATAGCGCTGCGCGCCGGCGGTGTCGCGCGCCTGGGCGGCGGCGAGCCCGGCCCAGTAGAAGCCTTTCGAGCGCGTTTGCGGCGTCTTGGCGGCGGCGCCGTACTTGTAAAACAGCGGCGAGGCGGCGGACGGATCGCGCAAGTCCCACAGCGCCTCGGTCCCGCCCAGCCAGACCAGCGAGGTATAATCGTCGCGCAGGCCCAGGCTGGTTGCGCTGATGTCCGCGCCTGGTTCGAACGCCTGGTCGATGGTCTGCGCGATCCGCACCGCGGTGCGCGGATCGCCGTCAGCGGCGGCGCCACGGGCGTTGACCAGCATTTCCTCGACCCACTTTTCGGCGTCCGCAGGTCGGCGCGAGAGCGGCGGGCGCGTGGCCAGCAGGCTGCGCGCTGCGGCCACGCTGCCGCTCTTGCGCAGCAGCCGGGCACGCTGAAAGACATAGCCCGGATCGGTCAGGTAGTTGGCGGTTTCGACGGTTGAGACGATCGGATTGGCCGCGTTTCCGCTCAACGCTGCGAGCCGCGCTCCGTCGATCGCGCGACGCTGCGGAGAAACATATCCCAGTTGGCGCTCGGCCTGCGCCTGTGCCCCTGCCCACAGCAGCGCGTCCATCCGCGCGTCCTGGTCGTCAAGATTGAACCGGGCGTAGAACTGGCTGAACAGCGCGGCTTCGGCCGCATCGCTCATCGGCCCGCCGCGCCACGCGGCGCGCGCCACGGCTTCGGCTTCGGGGCGGCGCAGCGCGGCCAAGGCGAGTGCGTATTGCGCGCGACCCGGGTTGGTCAGCGGCGGAAAGCGGTCGAAGAACGCGACGAGCCGCGCCGGCTCGACATATTCGCGGCCCAGCGCCTCTTCGGCGTAGCGGCGCATCTTCTCTTCGTCGGGCAGCCCGGGATAGTTGCTTACGAAACCCGAATAATCGGCGAATCCAAAGCGGTTGGATGCGCTCAGCTGCTTCCAGCGGTCGATCGTATAGGACATGTTGCCGGGGCCTTGCGCGCGGAGTGCGGCGCGGGCGCGATCCCAGGCGTTGTCGTCGGCAGCTTGTGCGTGGGCGGCGAACGGAGCAGCCAATCCGGCGGCGGCGAGCAGGGCGAAGGCGATAGTGTGCTTGACCATACTGGACATCCTGCGTGTCGGCTCCTTATCAGGCGCTGAATAAGCCCGGTTCTCGATCAAGGTAGTGCGCGGCCGCACTGCCTGTTGCGATTCTGGCCAATTCGGGGAGTCCTGTCCATGTTTTCCGGCTCGATACCGGCGCTAGTCACCCCGTTTCGCGACGGGGCGTTCGACGAGAAGGCGTTCCGCCGCCTGGTCGACTGGCAGATCGACAACGGATCGAACGCGCTGGTGCCGTGCGGGACCACCGGCGAAGCCTCGACCCTGTCCAACGCCGAGCACCACCGCGTGATCGAAGTCTGCGTCGAGCAGGCTGCGGGCCGCGTGCCGGTGATCGCCGGGTGCGGCTCGAACGACACGATGAATGCGCGGCTCCACATGAACTTCAGCCGCAAGACCGGGGCCGCCGCCGCGTTGTGCGTCGCGCCATACTACAACCGCCCGAGCCAGGCCGGGCTGATTGCGCACTTCAGCTTCCTCGCCGAGAACAGCGCGCTGCCGATCGTGCTCTACAATGTGCCGGGCCGCACCGTGACTGACCTGCTGCCCGAGACCGTCTGCGAGCTGGTCAACAGGTTCCCCGGGAAGATCGTCGGCATCAAGGATGCCAGCGGCGATCTCAGCCGGGTGACCGATCACCGGATGGGGATCAAGGGCTCGTTCTGCCAGCTTTCGGGCGACGACGAACTCGCGCTGCCGTTCAACGCCGCAGGTGGGGTCGGCTGCATCTCGGTCACCGCCAACGTCGCGCCAGCGCTGTGCGCCGAGTTCCAGCAGGCCTGCGCCGACAACGACGTGGTCAAGGCGCGCGAGCTCAACGACCGGCTCTATCCGCTCCATTACGCGATGTTCGAGGATGCCAGCCCCGGCCCCGTCAAGTACGCGCTGACCCGCGTTCACGACTGGATCACCGAAGACCTGCGCCTGCCGCTGACCCCGTGCAGCGAGGTAGCGCGCAAGGCGGTAGATGCTGCGCTGGAGCACGCCGGGCTGGTTTGAAGCGGAACGCCCGCGTGATCGTCGGCTTGATTTGCGGAACGGAGGCACTTCTGGTCGGAGCGTGGTCTCGTAGCGGCTGAGCTCGCTTCCAATTGGATCGACGCGTCCCTACATGGCGCGAACAATGGCCCGCCCCAAACCCGCCGCATTCGACAAGACCAAAGTCGTCGCCGAGAACCGGCGCGCGCGGTTCGAGTATTTTATCGAGGACGTGTTCGAGGCCGGGATCATGCTCACCGGGACCGAGGTCAAATCGCTGCGGTTCGGCGAGGGGTCGATCGCCGAGAGCTATGCAGAGGTGAAGAACGGCGAGGTCTGGCTGGTCAATTCCAACATCCCCGAGTTCAGCCACGGCAACCGCCACAACCACGTCCCCAAACGCCCGCGCAAGCTGTTGCTCCACGAACGCGAGATCGCCCGCTTCCACGGCGCGGTCGAGCGCAAGGGGATGACGCTGGTTCCGCTGTCGGTCTATTTCAACGCCCGCGGCCGCGCCAAGGTCGAACTGGCGCTGGCCAAGGGCAAGAACGCCGCCGACAAGCGCCAGACGGTCAAAGATCGCGACTGGCAGCGCGACAAGGCGCGGATCATGCGTGAGAACAGCTGAAACTACGGCTGAACCGTGCGCGACTGCACTGTCTAATCTCACCTTCCTGATTTAAGCGGACCCGATGCTCTCCAGATTCGCCTCGTGGACCCATCGCAACCTGCCGACGCGCGAGCAGATGGAGCGGAGCCGCTGGATCCGCCCGTTCGCGGGGCGGGTGCTGCGTTCCGAGCTGTGGCGCTTCACCCGGCGCTCGGTGCCGCGCGGGGTGGCGCTGGGGATGCTGGTAGGGATCGTCGTCCCGTTCGCACAGGTCCTGTTTGCCGCGCTGCTGTGCCTGTCGGTGCGCGCGAACGTGCCGGTCGCCGCACTGACGACCTTCGTAACCAATCCGTTCACTACGCCGCTGATCTGGGTGTTCGCCTACAAGGTCGGCTCGTGGCTGCTCCAGGTCGATGCGATGACCGTGGTCGCCCCGGTTAGTTCGGCGATGGAGCACAGCCAGTTCGACGACATGCTGACCTGGCTTACCGGGGCGACTCTGGTTACCGCGTTTGGGCTGGTGGTGGTCGCGGTGATCGCCGCGTCGCTAAGCTATCTCGCCACCAGTTTCGGCTGGCGCTGGTGGATCGGGCGCAAGCGCCGGTTGCGGATCGAACGCTTGCGCCACGCTCGAGAGAGCCATCCGCCGCATTGCGAGACTGAAGCATGAACGACGCGCTGCTGGCGGGCGCGCAGGCCGAGCCGTCAGCCGCGCCGCTGTCCGACTGGGCGCTGTTCGGGGGCGCGGTAACGCTCACCGCTGCCCTGATCTGGTTTGTTTCGGGCGAGGTGCTGGTCGCCGCGGGCTATGCCACGGGGGTGGCCGCACTGGCGGTGCTCGCCCGCATTGTCATGCGTCCCCGCGCCCAGGCTCCGGTGGCGCAATTCGCCCAGCCCGACTGGTCGGTGACCCAGGCCGCGATCGAACGCCCGGATGCCGCGGTGGCGGTGACCGATCGCGCCGGGCGGCTCGTCTGCGCCAACGCGCGCTTCACTCAATGGTTCGGTACCGCTGCACCGCCGCGGCTCGCTTTCGATGTCGCCGCGCAGGAACGCCTCGACCGGGTGGCCCGGGCGGCCTGGCGCGACGGGGCGGGGAGTGCCGAAGGACTCGAGGGCGAGGCCGGGCGCTGGCGCGCAGACGTCCATCGCGCAGGCCGCGGCGAAGATTTCCTCGTTTGGACGCTGAGCCCGATGGTCCGCCAAGACTTCTCGGCCGAGGCCGCCGCGGCGATCGCGGGCAAAGTCGGCAGGGTGCTCGACGAAGCGGGTCTACAGGCCGCGGTGGTCGCGCCCGACGGGATCGTGCTCGGCGCCAGTACCGGCTTCGCCGCGCGCGCTACCGGCGACGCGGCGGGGGTCGTCGCGGGGTCGTCGTTCGTCTCGCATTTGCGCAGCGATGAACGCGACAACATCTATTTCGCGCGCGAAGGCCGGAAGAGTCCGCCGCTGCGTCTGGTGCATCTGCCGCTGGTCGATCCCGATGCCACCCCGCCCATCGACCCCGCGCAAGCGGCGGCGGCGATGATACTGCTCGAAGCCGGGGTCGGCGCGGGCGAGGGCCAGGCGGGCATCCCCCAGATCGAGGCGCTGCTCAGCCGCCTGCCGCTGGGGCTGGCGATGTGCGAGCGCGATGGGCGTTTCCTTTTCGCCAACGAGGCGTTCCTGCGCGCCGCCGGGCATGAAGACCGTGTCGCGCCGCCCTATCCCAGCGATCTGGTGATCCGCGAGGACAAGGGCGCGCTGGCCGATGCGGTGCGGCGCTATGCCCAAGGCTCGCCGTCGTCCGGGGACATGGCGATCCGCCTGCGCAGCAGTCCCGAAGAGCCGGTCACGCTGAGCATTGCCGGTGTGCGCGGGCTGGGCGAAGGCTCGGTCCTGCTCAGCCTCAAGGATTCGTCCGAGGAAACCCGGCTCAAGCGCCAGATCGCGCAGGCGACCAAGATGCAGGCGGTCGGGCAGTTGGCCGGCGGGGTGGCGCACGATTTCAACAACGTGCTGACCGCTATCATCGGCTTCTGCGACCTGATGCTGCTGCGCCACACCCCCGGCGACAGCGACTACGACGACATCCAGCAGATCCGCGCCAATTCCAACCGCGCCGCCAGCCTGACCCGCCAGTTGCTCGCCTTCAGCCGCCAGCAGACGCTGCGCCCGCAAGTGCTCCAACTGCCTGACGTGGTCAGCGACGTCTCGCAGATGCTCAAGCGCCTGCTCGGCGAGCGGATCGCGCTGGCGCTCGATCACGACCGCGATCTGAGCGCGGTGCGCGCCGACAAGACCCAGCTCGAGCAGGTCATCGTCAACCTTGCGGTCAACGCGCGCGATGCGATGCAGGCCGCCGGTTCAAAAGGAGGGGGCGAGGGCTCCGGCACGCTTCGCCTCGCCACCCGCCGCGTCACCTCTGCCCAGGTCCGCGCGATGAAGAGCGATGTCCTGCCGGTGGCCGACTACACCGCGCTGGTCGTCTCCGACACCGGCGGCGGCATCCTCCCCGAGAACCTCGGCAAGATCTTCGAACCGTTCTTCACCACCAAGGAACTGGGCAAGGGCACCGGGCTGGGGCTCTCGACCGTCTACGGCATCGTCAAGCAATCGGGCGGGTTCATCTTCGCCGAAAGCGAGGTGGGAAAAGGTACGACCTTCAACATCTACCTGCCGGTGCACATCGAAGACCCGGCCGACAAACCCGTCGCTGCCCCGGCGGCGCAGGCCCCCGCAACGTGGAGCGGGGGCGGCCGCATTCTGCTGGTCGAGGACGAGGACACTGTCCGCGCGGTGGCCGAACGTGCGCTGGCCCGCGCCGGTTTCACCGTGACCGCGGCGCGCGACGGCGAGGAAGGGCTCGAGCGGGTCCAGGCCGGCGAGGCGTTCGACCTGGTGGTCAGCGACGTGGTGATGCCGGTGATGGACGGCCCGGCGATGGCCCGCGCCATCCGCGCCCTGCGCCCCGCGCTGCCGTTCCTGTTCATGTCGGGCTATGCCGAGGAACAGCTCCGCCGCGAAATCGACATTCCCAACATGCACTTCCTGCCCAAACCATTCAGCGTCGCCCAGATCGGCAAGGCGGTGGAGGCGGTTCTCCAGGGGGCCTGAATAGCAACGGTCAGCGCGGTCGCAAGCGCCGTGGGAAAAAATGGGGTTTATCCCCTTGGGGCAAGTAGTTTGATCTGCTACGGCTCCGGGCCTCAGATTCCGACTCCACAGGGGGCGTCGGGCGGGGCAGGATCACGCCGATGGACTGGCTTAAAACCAAGGTCGCCTGGCTCTGGAACAATTTTGATCGGTTTGCCCTGTTGGGGGGCTGGGCGATGAGTGCGGGCGTGCTCCCATATCTGCTGTCATTCAATGAAGGCGTCACGCCCATTGGATATGGCCTAGCGGTTGTCGTCGGCGTTCTTTCGTTCGCTGCGTTTCGTGCGATGTGGTCGAGGGCCAGGCTTTGGAAAATTCAGGCTATCGAAAGGGAGCGCGTGGCTGGTGAAAGCTCCCCGTTCGATCCAATGGAACAGGTCTATCGCGACAAGCGCATATATCTGCGTGACCTTGCGCCTCTTGGGCGTAAGGTCGTCGCCCAGAAAAAATTCTTTAATTGCGAGATCATTGGTCCGGGAACTGCCGTGATTGGTTTGGACTCCAACCCACAGCAGCGTCGTTCGTTTATGCGCGATTGCAACACGCATGACGTGGATTGCATAGAGATTGATCCATCCGTGTCTTCCAATCTGGCTATCTCTTTCTGGGATTGTGACTTCGACGGCTGCAATTTTTACCATATGACATTGCTGTTCATCAGCAGATCAAACGATACGCTACATTGGATTACACCCGACTACCGGCAGCCCTCTTTGATCGAGGAAGACCATGAACGTCGAGAAGACTGAACAGCGCTTCGACGCCCTGCTTAAAGCCATGAGCGAGGGCGAAGCCCCTAGCGTGGGAAAGAAACCATCAACTCCGCCAGCATCGTCGCAGGACGGTGACGGCGATTGTGACGAAACTCGAACTCGCCCAGATACTTCGGAAGGTGCTTCGGGCTGACGTGAATGTGAGTGCCGTTGATCCCGCGCTTTAGCTGCGCCCAGAAGCCTTCGATCCCGTTGACGGTCGCTCCGTCCTTGCTGACGTATTCCTCGATGCTGTGATTGACCTGCTTGTGCCAATAGCCGTTGAGCATCGCCAGTCCGCCGTATGAGCGCAGCGTGTCGGTGTGGACTTCGCTGTAGGGCTTCACGTTGGCGATGATGTGCGGGAGCAGGGTTCCGCTGCGCCGATCAGGAACTACGCGGGTAATAATCTCGCCGCCGCGCTGGCGCATTCCGAGCACCACCGTCTTGCCCTTGCCGCCCATCCCATTGCGCTCGTAACCGCCGATGAAGGTCTCGTCGATTTCCACCGTCTTAAACGGCCCGCCGAGAGGTCCATCGCCATCGACCGCGCCCATGTATTTGCGGATTTCGTGGCACATCCGCCAAGCCGTTTTATAGGTCACGCCAATCTGGCGCTCGACTTCCTTGGCGGCGACTCCGTTACGCGAAGCGCAGAACTGGAACATGACAAAGAACCAGTCGCGAAGGCTGGTCCGGGTGCGGTCGAACGGGGTTCCGGCAGTCGGATAGACCTGCGCGCCGCACCACTCGCAAGCGTAGGAACGGCGAGCCTTCACGCGGTAGAACTGCGCATCGCGACCGCACTTGTCGCACTCGTGGCGAGCGCCGTAGCGAACGCGCATAAGGTGATCGAGGCAGCTTTCTTCGGCCGGAAAGCGGTCTTGAAACTGGCGGAGAGTGGGGGCTTTGCTCATGCCCGATTATCTAGCACAAGCTCTTACTTGTCGCAAGGGGATAATACCCGAAAAAATTTTCGTTCTCCCCTTGTTCTATCGGAACAAACCAAATACACAAGCCTCCGGTTGACGGCTCACGCCGCCGCACTCTAGGCCCAGGAGGCACCCGGAATGGCTGCGAATCTCAAGCTCGTACAGGAAGGCAAGGACTCCATGGACCGTCAGAAGGCGCTCGATGCGGCGCTGGCGCAGATCGACCGTGCTTTCGGCAAGGGCTCGGCGATGAAGCTCGGCTCGAAGGAAGCGATGGAGATCGAGACGATTTCCACCGGCAGCCTCGGGCTCGACATCGCGCTGGGCGTCGGCGGACTGCCGCGCGGGCGGGTGATCGAAATCTACGGCCCCGAAAGCTCGGGCAAGACCACGCTCGCGCTCCACGTGATCGCCGAGGCGCAGAAGGGCGGCGGCACCGCGGCGTTTGTCGATGCGGAACACGCGCTCGATCCGGCCTATGCCAAGAAGCTGGGGGTCGATATCGACGAACTCATCGTCAGCCAGCCCGACACCGGCGAGCAGGCGTTGGAGATCGTCGATACGCTGGTGCGCTCCAATGCGATCGACGTGCTGGTGATCGATTCGGTCGCCGCGCTGGTCCCCCGCGCCGAGATCGAGGGTGAGATGGGTGACAGCCACGTCGGCCTCCAGGCCCGGCTGATGTCGCAGAGCTTGCGCAAGCTGACCGGCTCGATCAGCCGCTCGCGCTGCATGGTGATCTTCATCAACCAGCTGCGGATGAAGATCGGGGTGATGTACGGCAATCCCGAGACCACCACCGGGGGCAATGCGCTCAAGTTCTACGCCAGTGTCCGGCTCGACATCCGCCGCACCGGACAGATCAAGGACCGCGACGAAATCGTCGGCAACACCACCCGGGTCAAGGTGGTCAAGAACAAGGTCGCCCCGCCATTCAAGCAGGTCGAATTCGACATCATGTACGGCCAGGGCGTGTCCAAGATCGGCGAGATTCTCGACCTCGGGGTCAAGGCCGGGCTGGTCGAGAAATCGGGCGCGTGGTTCAGTTACGACTCTGTGCGGATCGGCCAGGGGCGTGAGAACGCCAAGGCCTTCCTCAAGGACAATTCCGAGATGTGCGATCGTCTGGAAGCCGCAATCCGCGGCCGCACCGACAAGGTCGCCGAGGAGATGATGGCGGGTCCCGACGGGGACGACGACATCTGACCCTCACCCTCCTCGCTTCGAACGCTCTCTCCGAGCGCGCCGAAGGAGGAGCGCAACCCACCCCCGGCGCGCTCCCCGGCAGGAGCGCGCCGGTCTGGTTTCGGACGCCGTCGCCCCCCGCGACATGAGCCGCAGGCACGAAACCGGCAAGCGTCCCCGAAAGCGCCCCGGATTCGGTCGAAAAATGCTCTGGCCAAGGCTTGACGGGATCACGCGCGGATTGCAGCCTGCAATCGATCGCTTTTGGTCAAAATGGGGGTTTCATGAAAACTATTGTTAAGGTCGCGCTCGGCGCGGCGGCGTCGATTGCGCTCGGCGGCTGCGCCACGGTCATCAATGGCACCAGCCAGGAGGTCAAGTTCCAGTCGGATCCGGGCGGGGCGCAAGTGAAGCTGACCGGCGGGCAAAGCTGCACCACGCCGTGCGAGGTCTCGCTCAAGCGCCGCCACGACCTACGCGCCGACTTCTCCAAGACCGGCTTCAAGCCGGCCTATGTCCTGATCCAGAGCAAGACCGGCGGCGCGATGGCGGGCAACCTTCTGCTCGGCGGGATCATCGGCGGCGCGGTCGATGCAGCCAACGGGGCGAGCAATCATCTCAGCCCCAGCCCGGTCAACGTCAAGCTGGCCGCCGAAGGCACCGCCGAGGAATCGATGCTGATCGGTGACAAGGACAAGCCGCTGTCACTCGCCGAACACAACGCCAAGGTCCGCGACGACGTTGCCGAGACGATCGGCGTCGAGGCGGCCGGAACCGTACCGGCTGAGGCTGCCGTCGCAGCCGCAACGCCCGCCGAGGCCGCGCCGGCTCAAGCCACGTCCGCAGAGCCGATTGCTACAGCCCCGGTCACCGGCACAAACTAATGCCTCGCGACCGGCGCGTCCGATCGTCGGGCGCGCCGGCCGGGTCCCGTGGGTCAGCCCATCGTCTCCGCCGCCTGCGCCTTGACCACTTCGTCGGCCTGCTTGCCGCTCAACTCCGCCAGGTGGTCGAATTCAGCCGTGTAGCTGGCCAAACCCTGGCTCAGCGAACGCAATTCGGCATCGAGCCCGTTAAGCCCGGCTTCGGGCAGCATCGCCTCGATCCGTTCCCACCGCGCCCAGTCGGGGTGAGGGCCAAGCCCGAGGATCTGTCCGCGGCGGCTCGACAGCACCGATCCGGCCTTCGAACCGGTGGCCGGCGGGGTGTCGATGACGACCTTGCACACCGGCTCGAGCAGGTACGGCGCGCATTGTGCGAGCCCTTCCTGCATCGCGATCCGCCCCGCGGTGCGGAAGGCGAGTTCGGAGCTGTCCACCGCGTGGTACGATCCGTCGATCAGCCGCACCGCGGCATCGACCACCCTGAACCCAAGCGGCCCGCGCTCCATCGCGTCCCTGATCCCGGCTTCCACTGCCGGAATGTATTGCCGCGGGATCACTCCGCCGGTGATCTTGTCCTCGAACACGAATCCTTCGCCGCGCTCCAGTGGGCGGATTTCGATCGTGCAGTCACCGTACTGGCCGTGCCCGCCCGACTGCTTCTTGTGGCGCCCGCGCTGGGTCGCACCCTTGCGGATCGATTCGCGATAGGCGATCCGCGGCGGCCTGGTATCAACCCCGACCCCGTAACGCCGCTGAAGCCGCGCTACGACCAGCGCCAGATGCTCGTCGTTAACCCCCCGCAGCAGCGTCTCGTGGGTCGCGTCGTCCTGTTTCCATTCTAGCGCGGGGTCCTCCTCGCACAGGCGGTGGAGCGCGGTTGAGAGCTTGACGTCGTCCTGACGGTTACGCGTGGTGATGGCGATTGCCGCGTTGCGCGCCGGATACTCGACCAGCGCCTCGCCCGCGCGGTCGTTGGCGCAGGCCGAGCCCCGCGTGCCCAGCAGCATTCCGCAGCGGGCATTGTCGACTTTGGCCACCGCGACGACATCGCCCGCTCGCGCCTCGGCCTGCTTGGCAGTCTTGTCGCCCTGCAGCGTGAACAGCGAACCGGTGCGCGCCGCCTCACTGCCGATCAGCAACTCCTCGCCTTCCTTGAGCCCACCGCCGAGTATCCGCCCCAGCGCGAGGCGACCGATCGCGCCGCCGTTGGCGATCTTGAACACGTGGAGCGCGCCGCCGTGTTCGAGTCCGAGGCGCGCGGCCGCGGCATCGGGTCCGGGCGTCTCATGGCGCAGCAGCTTCATCAGGCGGCGGACCCCGCCCCCGGTGGTGGCCGATCCGAACATCACCGGCACCACCTTGTTGCGCCCGGTGTCCGCGGCGAGATCGGCGACGATCATCCCGCGATCAGGTTCCTCGTCCATCAGCAACGCTTCCATCAGGTCGTCGTCGAAATCGGCGAGCGTTTCGAGCAGCTTCTGGCGTTCTTCCTTCTCGCGCGCGGTCAGTTCGATCGGGATCGCGATGCATTCAGATTCCTTGCCCGGGCGGTAGCGATAGGCGCGTTCGAGCGCGACATCGACATAGCCGACCACGGTCTCTCCCTCGCGGATGGGAAACTGGCGCAGCGCGAGCGGCTCGCGGCTCATCGGCTGGAGCGCCTCGATCACCTCGCGGATCGATCCGGCGCGCGCGCCGTCGATCTTGTTGACGAAGATTACGTGGGGGATGCCCAGATCGTCGATCCGCCGCAGAAACGGTTCGGCCAGTGCGGCGCGGGTCGCGTCGGGATCGACCACCACGATCGCCAGATCGGCGGATGTCAGCGCGGCGAGGCCGTCGGCGGCGAAGCCGACTCCACCGGGGGTGTCGATCAGCGCGTAGTGATCGTCGAGATAATCGAAATTGAGCAAGTTGATTTCGGTCGAGCCGCGCCGGGCGCGGGCTTCCGGGCTGGCGTCGCCGATGCTGGTCCCGGCCTCCACGCTACCCAGCCGGTTGATCGCCCCGCTGGCGTAGAGCAGGGCTTCGGCCAGGCTGGTCTTGCCCGTCCCGGCCGGCCCGATCAGGGCGACCGCGTGGGTGGCGCCAGCCCGGCCGCCTACCGCGCCGGCATTGGTGTTCCTTGATTGTGTGGCGATGGTGGCCATCGTCGGCTCCTCTCTTGTGATTGGAGCGCGCCGGACCCGTCGTGCGCCCGGAGCGCTCGGATGCGGCGATGCTCTGCCTGTCGGACGCGAGTCGCAAGCGCTTTCTGGCGGGGCGGGCTTGCTCCGGGGGACCTCCCGCCCTAGCCCTCGGGCATGACCAACACAGGCGAATGGGAAGGCGGCGTCGGCCGCAGCTGGGCGGCTGAGTGGGAGCGCACCGACCGCAGTTTCGCGGCGATGACCCCGCACCTGCTGCGAGCCATCGCCGCGGTGCCGGGCAAATCCATCGTCGATGTCGGCTGTGGCGCAGGCGAGGTTGCGCTGGCGGTGGCCGACGCACGTCCGGATGCGCGCGTGCTGGGGATCGACGTCTCCGCCGATCTGGTCGCCACCGCGACGATCCGTACGCAAGGCCGCGCCAACTGCGTCTTCGCGTTGGCCGACGCGGCGAACTGGCAGCCCGACCGCGGGGCGCCCGACCTTTACGTGTCGCGCCACGGAGTGATGTTCTTCGACGATCCCCCGGGCGCATTCGCGCACCTGGCGCAAGTGGCGGCACGCAGCGCATCGCTGTGCTTTTCGTGCTTCCGCTCGCCCCGCGAAAATCCGTGGGCAAGCGGGATGAGCGAGTTGATCGGGGGGGGCGGACTCGCTCCGGGCGATCCTCATGCGCCGGGCCCGTTCGCCTTCGCCGACCGCGACTATGTGGCGGACCTGCTCGGTTCGGCAGGATGGGCGGATGTTCGCTTCGAGCCCTGCGACTACCGCTACCTGGCCGGCAGCGGTGCCGACCCGGCGGGCGATGCGCTGGGCTTCTTCATGCGGATCGGCCCCGCCGCGCGGGCGCTGCGCGAAATGCCCGAGGCCGAGCGCGCGCCGGTCCTCGCGCGGATCGAGCACTTCCTTGCGGAACAATGCGCACATGGCGAGGTTGCGTTTCCTGCAGCGGCCTGGATCGTGACCGCGACGAAAGCCTGAACGGATGAGCCAACGGATTGCGGTGATCGTCAACACAAGTGGCGGCACCGCATTGGCGCTCGGCGACAAGCTGGAAGCGACAGTCCGCGAGGCGTTCGCCGGGCAAGACATCGACCTGCGGCTGGTTGAGGGCAGGGACATCTCTGAGGCAGTGAAGTCTGTCGTCGGGGGGCCGGTGGTCGCGATCGGCGGGGGGGACGGGACGCAGGGCTCGGCCGCGGCGACCTTTGCCAACTCCGATTCCGCGCAACTCGTCTTGCCGCTCGGCACCCGCAACCATCTCGCCAAACAGCTCGGCATACCCGCCGACTTGGCCGAGGCCGCCAAAGTCGCGCTCGACGGCAAAACTCAGGCCATCGACCTCGCCAAAGGCGGAGACCGGGTGTTCGTCAACAACGCCTCGATCGGGCTCTATACCAGGCTAGTGCGCGAGCGCGACAAGCGCTGGGGGCCGAAGTGGCTGGGTACGATCCCCGCGGCCTGGATCGCGCTGCGCACCTTGCGCGCCAAGCCGATGAACCTGACCATCGACGGCAAGGCGGAGCGCGTGGTCACCCCGCTGCTGTTTATCGGCAACAACCGCTACTCGCTCGACGCGGGCAGTGTGGGTCAGCGGGTGTCGCTGTCCGAAGGGGTGCTGTCGCTGTTCGTGGTCGCGCGGCGAAGCCCGCTGGCGCTGATCGGCTTCGCCTTTCGTGCGCTGCTCGGCCGTGCCGATGACGAGCGCGATTTTTGCGCTTTGGCCGAGGCGCGTGAGGTCGTCGTCGAGGGCAGGGGCGCGATCGATGTCGCGTTCGACGGCGAGGTCGAGCGGATGATGCTGCCGCTGACCTTCATGATCATGCCCCGCGCGCTCAAGGTGCTCGTTCCCGGCGACGCGCCCAAACCTTAAACCTCTTGCCGCACCGCAGCGGGGAACCTAATTCGCTGGCGTGATGACCACGACCAACGACATCCGCCGCTCGTTCCTCGATTATTTCGGCCAAGCCGGGCACGAGATCGTGCCGTCGGCGCCGCTGGTGCCCTACAACGATCCCACGCTGATGTTCGTCAACGCCGGGATGGTGCCGTTCAAGAACGTGTTCACCGGGCTGGAGACGCGTAGCAACCCGCGCGCAACCTCGTCGCAGAAGTGCGTCCGCGCAGGCGGCAAGCACAACGATCTCGACAACGTCGGCTACACCGCGCGGCACCACACCTTCTTCGAGATGCTCGGCAACTTCAGCTTTGGCGACTATTTCAAGGAGCAGGCGATCGTCCACGCGTGGACTCTGCTGACGAAGGAATGGGGGCTCGATCCCGCCAAGCTGACCGCCACCGTCTATCACACCGACGACGAGGCGTTCGAACTGTGGCGCAAGATCGCCGGGCTGCCAGACGAGCGGATCATCCGCATCGCCACCAAGGACAACTTCTGGGCGATGGGCGACGACGGCCCGTGTGGTCCGTGCAGCGAGATATTCTACGATCACGGCGATCATATACCCGGCGGCCCTCCCGGCAGCCCGGACGAGGACGGCGACCGTTTTGTCGAGATCTGGAACCTGGTGTTCATGCAGAATGAGCAGGCCAGCGGCGAGATCGTCGGCGATCTGCCGAAGAAGAGCATCGATACGGGGATGGGTCTGGAGCGCGTCGCCGCGGTGCTCCAGGGGGTCCACGACAATTACGATACGGACACGTTCAAGGCGCTGATCGCTGCGTCGGAAAGCCTCACCGGCGTGGCGGCGCAGGACGAGAGCCGGGCCAGCCACCGGGTGATCGCCGATCACTTGCGCTCGGTGTCGTTCCTGCTTGCCGACGGGGTGCTGCCGTCGAACGAGGGCCGCGGCTATGTGTTGCGGCGGATCATGCGCCGGGCGATGCGCCATGCGCACCTGCTCGGGGCCAAGGACCCTCTGATGCACCGGCTGGTCCCATCGCTGGTCGCCGAGATGGGCCAGGCCTTCCCCGAGCTTGGCCGCGCGCAAGCGCTGATCGAGGAAACCCTCCAGCGCGAAGAGATGCAGTTCCGGCGGACGCTGGCCAACGGGCTGCGCCTGCTCGACGAGGAGACCGGCGCGCTGGGCGAGGGCGACAACCTGCCTGGCGAGACCGCGTTCCGGCTCTACGACACTTTCGGCTTCCCTTACGACCTGACCGAAGACGCCCTGCGCGCGCGGGGCATTGGCGTCGACCGCGAAGGCTTCGACGCGGCGATGGTGCGTCAGAAGGCGGCGGCGCGCGCGGCGTGGAAGGGTTCTGGCCAGGCCGCCGATGGCGAACTGTGGTTCGACATCGCCGAGCGCGAGGGCGCGAGCGAATTCACCGGTTACACCTCGACCGAAGGCGAAGGCCGAGTGGTCGCGCTGATCAAGGGCGGGACCGAGGTTGCTTCGGCCGATGTGGGCGAGGAGGTCATCGTCCTCACCAATCAAACCCCGTTCTATGGCGAAAGCGGCGGACAGACCGGCGACGCTGGCACGATCACCGGGCCGGGCGGGTTGCGGGTCGCGGTCTCCGACACCTCGAAGCCGCTCGGGCGACTCCACGCGATGCACGGACGGGTCGAAGGCGGGCGGATCGGGGTGGGCGTCACCGTCCACCTTGCGGTCGACGTCGAACTCCGGGACGCGATTCGCGCCAACCATTCGGCGACGCACCTGATGCACGCCGCGCTGCGCAATCGGCTGGGCGGGCACGTGACGCAGAAAGGCTCGCTCGTTGCCGCCGACCGCTTCCGCTTCGACTTCTCGCATCCCAAGCCGCTGACCGCCGCCGACATCGCCGCGGTCGAGGCCGAGGTGAACGCCGAAATCCGCGCCAACCAGCCGGTCACCACCCGCCTGATGAGCCCCGACGACGCAATCGAGGCCGGCGCGATGGCGCTGTTCGGCGAGAAGTACGGCGATGAAGTCCGCGTGCTCGGCATGGGCCGCACCGGCGAGGGCGGGCGCAACTATTCGGTCGAGTTGTGCGGCGGCACTCATGTGACCGCCACCGGCGACATCGGGGTGTTCCGGATCGTCAGCGAAAGCGCGGTCAGCAGCGGCGTGCGGCGAATCGAGGCGCTGACCGGCGAAGGCGCGCGTCAGTGGCTGGTGGGGCGCGAGGAAGCCTTGAAAGCGGTCGCGGCAAGTTTGCGCACCGCGCCCGAGGAAGTCGAAGCGCGCGTCGCGGCGCTGGTCGAGGAGCGCAAGCGGCTGGAGCGTGAACTGGCCGAGGCTAAGAAGGCGCTGGCGCTGGGCGTATCGCAACCTGTCGGCATGGCTCAAGAGAAGGACGAAGCCTTCGCCCTGCTTGGCTTTCAGGTATCGACCCGCGTTGTCGAAGGCTTGGACCCGAAAGACCTGCGTAGCCTGCTCGATCAAACGAAGCAGCAGATCGGCTCGGGCGTCGCGGCAATCGTTGCAGTCAACGAAGGTCGTGCGTCAATCGCCGTCGGGGTAACCGACGACTTGACCGGCAAGTTGAGCGCGGTCGATCTGGTCCGCGTCGGGGTTGAGGCGCTTGGCGGCAAGGGCGGCGGCGGGCGGCCCGATATGGCCCAGGGCGGTGGACCCGATGGGGCCAAGGCGGCTGAGGCTATTGCAGCGGTACGGGCGGCACTCGCGAGCGAGACTGTGACGTAGATCCAAGCCGTCGCCCCTGCGAAGGCAGGGGCCCAACCAACCGCGCATCATATCGCTGACAGTGCGCGCGGAGAACTTGGATGGGCCCCTGCCCGCGCAGGGGCGACGTGGGTTTGATCAGTTAAGCGCGCGCCCGGCCAACGATCACATCGCCGAAATCCCCCCGTCCAGCTTGACCTCTGCCCCGGTCATGAACCGGCTCTCGTCGCTCGCCAGATAGACCACTGCGTTGGCGACGTCGCTCGGCTCGCCCACGCGCTTGAGCGGAATCTGTCGCGCCAGCTTCTCCATGATCACTTCCTTGGGATGGCCGGTCGATTTGGTCATCCCGTCGAGGATCGGTGTGTCGATGAAGGTCGGGTGGATGGTGTTGCTGCGGATGTCCCAGCGGTTCTTGGCGCAATACAGCGCGACCGATTTGGACAGCATCCACACCGCTGCCTTGCTGGCGTTGTAACCGGGCATGGTGTCGCTGGCGATCAGCCCGGCGATCGAACTGATCGAGATGATCGAGCCGGGCTGGTGATCCTTCATCAACGGCAGCGCAGTCTGGCAGCCGAGGAACACGCTCTCGACGTTGACCGCGAACCCGCGGCGCCATTCTTCCAGGGTACAAGTCTCGATATTGCCGCGCACGCCGATCCCGGCGTTGTTGAGCAATACCGACAGCCCGCCCATCGCGCTGCGCGCGGTATCGACCGCGGCTTTCCACTCGTCGGGGCTGGTGACGTCGAGCTTCTGCGCGAACGCCGTGCCCGCGCCACATTCGGCGTTGATCGCCGCGGCGGTAGCCAGCGCCCCTTCCTCGTTGATGTCGGTGCACAGCACTTTGGCGCCCTCGCGGGCCAGCATCATCGAGCTCGCCGCGCCCAGCCCTTGGGCCGCGCCGGTAACCAGCGCCAACTTGCCTTGAACCCGTCCCGCCATTTTCAGTACCCTTCCAGGATTCGCGGGCCGAGCAAGGTCAGCAGCCGCACGTCGATCGCTTTGCCCGCAGCACGTTGCTGCGCAAGGAATTCTTCGAGCTTGGCCAGCGCGACGCGGTGGACGGTGATGTCCTCGCCGGGCGTACCTCCGCCGGGACCGATCTTTTCAAGGTCGCTCGCGCGCAGCAGGGTGAAGCTTTCGGAGACCATCCCGGGCGAGGACCAGAACTCGCCGATCGTCTCGATCCGCGCCGCGCGATAGCCGGTTTCTTCCTCGAGCTCGCGCCCCGCGGCGCTCTCGGCGCTCTCGTCCGCGGCACTGTCGTCGTCGCCGATCAGGCCGGCGGGAAGTTCGATGCAGACCCGGTCCAGCGGCACGCGGAACTGCTCAACGAGCAGGACGTGGCCGTCCTCGACCGCCAGGATCACCGCGGCGCGGATATTGCGCGCGCGGCTGACGTACTCCCACTTGCCGCGCGTCTTGGCGACGACATAGCGCCCCTGCCAGACTATCTTCTCGGGTTCTTTGGTCACACCTCGATCAGCCGGTCGGGCAGTTCGTTGACGTCGTTTTCGTGGCGCGGGAAGTGTTCGGCCAGCACCGCGCCGACCCGCTCGATCGCCGCGACCATGCCGTCGGCGATCCGGCCTGCCTTGATCTCGATCAGCATCGCCGCCATCGCCTCGCCCCACACTTCGGGCGCGACCTTGGACGTGATCGCGGCGTCGGCGACGATCTCGGCGCGATGCTCGCGCATCGAGAGGTAGATCAGGATGCCGGTGCGGCCGTGGGTCCGGCGTTCGGCGCCGACTTTGAAGCAGGTCACCGCGCGGGCGAGCACGCGGCGCGCCTTGACCGGCGGCGGAACCAGCCAAAACTTGAGTGACTGCCACAGCTGGAGGGCCAGAGCGCCGAGAAACTTGGTCGTAACCAGTGCCAGCGCGAGGCCGAGAAGCCCCGCGGGGGTCCATTCGCTCTGCCAGGCGCCGGTCAGCCGGTCGATCTTCGCCAGAAAGAAGTCCGGGAACAGCGACAGCACCAAGAGCGCAGTCGCCGCCGCCAGCGCCGCCCAGGCCAGGGCGACGTCCCAGTATCCGTCCGACCGGTCGGTGACGATCGTCACGATCTCGCCCGCGGTGCCGCCCTCCGCGGCAGAAACCGCGGCGCTGACGCGGGCATGATCGCCGTCGGAGAGGATTGCGAGCGCCATTACCAGCTACCCGATGCGCCGCCGCCGCCGAAGCCGCCCCCGCCGAAGCCCCCGAAGCCGCCGCCTCCACCCCCGCCGAAACCGCCGCCCCCGCCGCCGCGCGACATGCCGCGGGCGATCTCGCTCGCGCCCCACAGGATGATCGGCAGGTTGCTGCCGCCGCCGCGGGCATAGCGCCGCCCGCGCTTGCCGCCACCAAACACCGCCATGAAGATCACGATCATCGCGATCCAGAAGAACACCCCGCCGAACGACGCGCCGTCACGCGATCCGCCACCTTGCGCCTCGGCTGCCGCTGCCGCCTCGGCAATGGCCCGGGCCTCGGCTGGATCGCGGTCGAGCTGGGTGATCGCGGCGTCGATCCCGGCCGAGATCCCGCCAGCGAAATCGCCCGCCTTGAACCGCGGCGTGATCGTGTCGCGAATGATCCGCCCGGCGAGGACGTCGGGCAGATACTGCTCGAGCCCGTAGCCGACTTCGAAGCGAAGGCGCCGTTCCTTTGGCGCGACCAGCAGGATCAGGCCCTGGTCGGTCGATTTGCCGCCCACCCCCCATGTCTGGCCCAGCTGGACGCCGTACGTCGCGATGTCGAGACCGTCGAGCGAGGGCACCGTGACCACTAGGAGCGAGCGCCCGGTGCGTGCGTTATAGGCGCGCAGTTTCTGGTCGAGTGCGGCTTCTTCGCCCGGCGGCAGCAGGTTCGCCTGGTCGAGTATCGGCCCCGCGGGGCGCGGCGGCAGCGCCGCGCTCGCCGTGCCGCCGATCAGGACGGCAAGGACGAATGCGAACCAAAGGCGCAGCAGCGCGGCCATCGGCGGCCTGGCGCCGCTCAATTCGCGGCGGCTGTCGAGGCCGGCGCGGTGGGCTGGACGTTGTCGTTGGCGGCAGGCGCGGGTGCGGCAGGGGTGCCGAAGTCCACTGTCGGAGCGGTTGCGGCGCCCGGATCGGCGCGGAACGGCACCAGCGGCTTGGCCCCGT